>JAEEXN010000060.1 GCA_016291595.1 Prevotella sp. | reverse complement strand
ACCCTCTACGAGAATCTTCTTCAATGTGCCGTTCTCGTAGATGTAGTTGCCGCAATAGTCGATGACAGTTGAGTCCTCTTCCTCACCGACATAATACCTCTTGCGGAGCAACGTCCCCGCAGCATCATAGGTGTAGTGGATATAAGAACCGTCCATAAACAATATTTCTTTGGGCAAATTTAGCAAATTATACGTAATACGCGAAATATTCTTGTTTAAATCTTTCGTCAGATTACCATTTTCGTCGTATTCATACTCCGTCTGCTGGCCTGCACCGTCCATGAATACAGGAACCGTCATCTGCAAACGGATTGCTTGATGTTTATTGTACATGGAATCAAAAGCAGCCCCTCCGATTTTTCTGACACACAGCTTGCATGATTCTGAATTCGTCGACTCACGTTCATTACAAAAACGATTGATGGCTAACTCATAAAAGTCAGCCATCATTATTTTTTGAGTAATCTTCCGCGATTCCCCCCTTAACCCAACGCTCATTGGGGTTTAATTCTTCATCACGTCAGGAGGACAATCCTCAGGTCGGCTGCCCCACTCTTTGTTTGGCTCGGGCCCCATGACAAACTTCAACACGCCACCTTTCTTTATCATATCGTGGGTGATGTAGTTGCGGGTGTAGGGCTGTCCGTTCCAAGTGGCACTCTGAATGTAGCAGTTGTCGTGGCTCACCTGGTCGGCAATGATGACGAACTGGCCAATCTGCGCCATCGGGAAGGTCGGTGTGCCTATCATATAATATGGTGTGGCGGGACAAACGGGATAGAAGCCGAGGGTTGAGAACACATACCACGCCGACATCTGACCGGCATCATCGTTACCGCTCAGTCCGCCGGGAACGTCCATATATTCTGTATCCAGGATGTAACGCACCCATTTCTGTGTGCGCCAGGGCTCTCCAGCAAAATTAAACATGTACGGAATTTGGTGGCAGGGCTCATTACCGTGCCAATAGAGCCCTTCGGTGAACATCGAGTCGAGACGGCTGACATAGCGTTCGCGCCCGCCCATCACCTGCATCAGTCCATAAGGATCGTGAGGCACATACCACGTATAGTGGCAGGCGGCTCCCTCGGTGATGAACTTCACGCGGTGGGTCTGGTCCTGATTGTTCATCCAGCGCCCGTTCTTATAGCGTCCGTCGGCCCATCCTGTGCGCGGATTGATGGCATTACGCCAGTTGGCAGCCCGCTTCATGAGCACCTTGTAGTCGTCGGTCTTTCCCAACATCCTGGCAACCTGAGCCAGGGCGAAGTCGTCGTAGGCATACTCGAGCGTACGGCTCACCTGCTCGTTGTCGTGATGAGCCTCGGGTACGCTGTCCTCCAATGGGATATAGCCGTACTTCAGATAGCTGTCCAAGGCACGTCGGCCCTTACCGTCGCGGTATTCCTCGGGCGATGCCACAACGAAAGCGTTCTTGCGCATAGCCTCGTAGGCCTTGTCGGCGCTGAAGTTCTTCACTCCCTTCACCAGCGCGTCGGCCAGAGTAGCGGTACAATGGTCGCCAATCATAGCAGACGTATAACTGTTCCAACAAGGGAAGATGGGCAGCCAGCCGCCCTGCTCGTACATGTGAAGCAGGCTTTCCATCATGCTGCTTGTCGACGGCTCCAACAGGATGTTCAGCGGATGGAGCGCACGGTAGGTGTCCCACATCGAGAAGTCCATATAGGTGCGCTTGTAGATGGGTGTGCCGCCAATCTTGCCCAGCGAGTGCTGAACGATATCCTTGCCTCCCGCAAACGACGGATAGCGCCCGTCCTTATCGCTAAACGCACGCGGCAGGAAACTGGCTCGGTAGAGCGCGCCGTAGAATGCGCCGGGCTCGTTCTCCGTCACCATCACTCTCTTCATCTTTTTCTGCCAAGCCTCAACAACACGGCAACGGGTATCGTAGAATTCCCAATGCGGCATCTCCTGGGCAATGTTGTTCATAACGCCCTTCATATCGACAAAGCTGCTGGCAGCCTTCACCAGCACCTCCTGTCCTTCCGTCACGTCGAAGGCCACCCACGCCACCGTATCCTGCACGCCGAACTCCTCGATAGGCGACTCGAACTGTACCGCAAACCAGCCGTTGAATCCCGCAGGCTCGCCCCATCCCTGATAGATGCGATGCACAGGGTTGTAGCCATAAATGCAGTTCTTCGCGGTATCGACGGCCACAAAGCCCTCGCCCTCGTCGCTGTTGGGATTCACCACAAAGTATGCCTTGCCGTCTTTCTGGTAGGTAAAACGGAAGAAGGCACAGTGGCTCAAGCCTGTCATCTCGGCCTTCAGATGCTCATCGGGCAGGACGACAGAATAGAAATCGGGATGCGACACCTCATCGTCGTGGCTGAAACGGCTGGCGCGCTCCTCGGGTTTCAGGCGCAGACGGTCCATCAGCGGCATCAGCGTGAAGGTGCCATAGTCCTGCGTACAACCGCCTGTGAGCCAGTGGCTGTTGCGGAATCCCTGCAGCTTCGTGTCCTGATAGTAATAAGGTGCTATGCACTTGCGCTCGGTATCGCGCGTCTGGGGTGTCCAGAAGTTCATGCCATTGGGTTCCAGCACGGCGGGAATGGTCTGTCCGTGCTCCTCAGAGCCTTTTCCGTAACGGCCGGCAGTACGTGTAACGGCATAGTCGGTGCCCGTCATCGTGTTTATTTGCTGAAGACGCCCCTGGTTCACGTAGTCGACAATGCGCTGCCGTACCAGTTTCTTCATATCCTCCCAACGCAGAAAGACTTTTGTGGAACGGAGTCCGAGCTTCACCTCGCGCTCGTTTTTCAGCACCTTCACGATGACATCCTTTCCGTTGGTGTAGAATATCATTTGCATATTGGCACCCATAGGCAGCACCTCGTCCATCTTGTCGGTACGCTCGTCGCTCAGGGTCTCGTCGCCAATCAGCGCCAGCAGACGGTAGAGGTTGGTATCGTGTCCAAAGCGCAGGTGAGCGGCCGTGTTTCCATTCTTCAGGGCCTCATCGGCATCGCTGACGATATGCTCCCACAACGAGATGGCCGAACGGGCTGCAGCACCATAGTTATCCGGACACATGCCGTTGACCGTCCACATGCGCAGGTTGTTCTGGTCGTAAACGGAGCGCCACTCGCTATCGGTCAGCACGTCGTTGAACGAGATGTCCAGCTGTACGTCCTGCATGTCGCTGGCAATCGTGTGCAACTCCGACATCAACTTGTCGGGATTCGACACTTTCGAGGGGTCCTTGAACAAAGCCGCAGCCACCCGGTCGCCCGTGAGCCAGCCGCGAGGATGAACCGTTGCCTCGAAAGCCTTCAGCTCGGGTGAGGTATAGGCTATCCATTGCATGTCAGCGGAGTCGGTCTGCTGGGTAATCTGTATGGAGCTATGTTTCTCGGCTACCTGCTGGCAGAATGCCTGCATGCTTTTACGGCAGCGGTCGTAGACAGAGCTGCAGGCGTTAATCTTCTTGCCGTCGGCAAACACCTCGGGATAGTGCTCCATCATCCGGAGGGCTATGCCACGATGCTGCTCGGCACCAAGCGGCGTCAGCTTGCCACCGTTGCCCTGGGCGTTCTTCCACACCTTCTTCAGGCGTTTCTTGACGCTACGCCCCAGCTTCGTCAGGTTCTTGTCGTCGGCAAACTGTTGGTTCACCCACTCGTAACGGCTGTCAGAAGGCAACCAGCGCGAGCCGTGACGGCCGTAATGGGAAATATAGAATGGCTTGAAACCCTCTGGCGCGGCGGTCATCTTCGCATCCACAGGCGCATGGTAAGCATAATATACACCACCCCAACGCTCATACTTCGTCTGGGCTATGGAGGTCAGGCCGCATAGCATCAAAGCCAGCAGCAACAGGTGTCTCAATACGCATAGATGATTCTTCATGGTTTTACAAGTATAGGTTAAGTTGCTGCAAAGATACAAATAAACGAGAGAAAAGCCAAATGAAAACCTTATTTTTCTTTTGCTTTTCCTGGTGAGAGTATCTTCGGCAAAGCCAAAGAAGTATATCGATAACTCAGAAGAAGCAGGAAATCCTTTCAAGAAAGCGGGAATTCCATTCATGAAGGCAGGAAAAACCAAAGAAGGACAAAGACGATTGATACATAAAAAAGAAGCAGGAGAATTGGTTTCCTTTCTGAGAACTCCCATTTGAAAACCATTCTCCTGCCTCTTTCCTTACTTGTCGTTTACCTCAGGACCCTTTACTCACTTGTCGGGAAAATGGGCATCGCCCTGCTCTGACCCGGTGAGGTCATAATCATATTGCTGACTTGCACAGGGGTGACACGACGGATACATCTAACCTTTCCCGTACCAGCCACCGAGCGGTAAGCTTCCTTCGTAGGAACACCTCCCACCAGACTGTCGAAGAAATAGAGCTTATAGCCGTTACCGCTATGAGCGCCTACAATCAAGTTGTCGAAATTGTAGCTGGTATCACCAAATCCGGCAACCCAGAACCACTGGTTGGTAACGTAGTCGATAGGCTCGGAGACGCCGGGCAGAGCCACCTCCACCTCACTATCGTTGGCCCATCCGTAAGCATACAGCTTGCCATTATCTACCGCATAGATGTACGAGGCACTTCCGCCACAAGCGGATACGCAGGAGGCTTTCGCCAGATGGAGCGACGGACTGAGCTCTTTCTTTTCCTGGAGTGCTCCCATACCGCTGATCCGATAGAGATAGCGCTTGCCGGTAGACTTCTCCTCCGACAAGAACCAAACCGTCTCCACACCGCCAATGCGGTTGATACCGCTGGCGAGGCATTGCTCCTGTCCGGTGGGGTCGGAGGTTACGTCAGTCGCATAGGAACAGTTGTTGTCGGTACGACGTATTCCATGCTGCAGATTGCTCCAGTAGGCCATACCCATACGTCCACATGTCAGCATCTGTATGTGCTTCGTTACCTCGTCGTTGATGGCGGGCAGCGAGAACTTACCCGTAGAGAGCACGTTGGCACCCTGCATGCGCTTGCTGCTGATGCCCTTCTTCGACATGAGGAACCCGTAGTTGGCGCCGTTGGAGATGTTGTAGTACACATCGTCGTTGGCCTCGCCGGCATAGCAGATGGTGCTATGGTCGAAGGTCTGCTGCATGTCCTCGGTGCGGTAGGCGCGGTAGTCGGCGGTGGTGAAGATGTTGAGCATGTTGCTGACGCCCATCTCCTTGGTGTCGGGGTTGACATACTGCTGCATGTACATGACGGCAAGTGAGACGGGTGTGCCTCGCATGGGCTCTCCTGAGACCTTGGTGATGAGGTTGCTGGAGAGACCGTTGTCGGAGACCATGTCGAGCTCGGTCTGACCGCCGTCGACTTCCTTGAGGATGTAGAACCCGTTGGAGAACTCGGTAGAGACGTTGAGCGACGTACGGGTGTAGCGGGCATAGCCGGTGGTCATCGACTTCACCTCGAGAACCACCACATAGGCGCCGGAGGCAAGGTTCACCTCGTAGTTCAGATTGCGCTCCTGGCCGATCTCCATATCGCGGAAGCCGGCACCGTCGAACGAGTTGTCAACGTAGAGATACCACCTGTACTGGAGGTCAGACTCGGGATAGTCGGTCGTAATCTCTGGAGTGATGTTCAGGAAATTGCCAGCGTAAGAGATAACCGATTGTGCCGGAATATCTTTTATTTCGATGGATTGCACGCTGGAGGGGTCGCCCAGCGAGCTGTCATCGCTGTAACAGCTGCTGAATACCCAAGGCATGACAGCCAACATCAATATCGGGAAAATATACTTTTTCATTGTTTCTTTACCATTATTCGTTGCTAACAATAATTACATTCCTGGCAAAGCCCGTCCGAAAACGACGGCTGTGCCATCTTCCTCACGATAGACATCCTGACCGGCAGTCTGGCGCTTTGCATTCTCCTCTGCAAGCCGAATGGCGAAAACCTTAGCCAGATAGTCGAAGTAGGCCTTGTCGGTGTCATACATCTCCTGAATCCATTCGTCGCTCCACGACAGTCCGCTCCAATCGATCATCAACTGGAACTTCACGTCGCCGTAATTGCCGAAATAAGTATTGAGGGCGCATGGATCCCAAGTGGTGGGTTTCGACAACTTATCAGTAAACGATACGACTCTTGTCTGCATCATCGTAAAGCCATTCTTGAAGTTCTCGTTCTCCTTGAAGCGCACCTTCAAGATCACGTTCTTGGTCTTCAGGTTGGCGCTGCGAAGCATGACGATAGGAACCCTGAACACGCTCTCGCCAGCTTTGACCACCTGTATGCGTCTTGCCTCAGGACTGTCGAAAGCCACATAATCGGTACCTGCCACAGCATTGTCGGCACCTGCCACCTGTATTTGCTCCAGCGCATACTCTCGGTCGTTGTCGGTAACGAATCCGACGGTCTTCGCCTGAATCCATATAGTATCGCTCTGCACGTCGCCGTGGGTCTTGAAATTATAGAGCAGCGGCACGTCTATCACCGACTTGTCTTTGGCGATATCCTCGTTGAGCAGCTCATCGCCTCCGGCGTTAAAGAAACGGAAGTTCAGGTAGGAGTCTGCGTGTGAATAAGGCTCCAGGTCCTTCTCGCACGAAGGGAGCAACAGGGCGCAAGGCAGAATGAGTACCCAAGCACGGAGGTGGTACTTGAGTACCATCATCTGTTGTGTTATATGCTTAAATGTCATCATAATTCTCATTGTTCTATTTACATTACTCATTTTCAAATTCCCGGATCGTATTCTGTCTCTGGAAGAGGAATGATATAGGTATTCTCGTCGGCAGGCGTCTTCAGCCATTTGATGGAGGTAGCGCCCATTCGCTTGTAGGTGAAGAACATCTGCCCCTCGCCATAGAACTCACGACGATACTCATTCAAAATCCACGCATGCGCGTCGGCAAGGCTGGCAAACTCAGGCATGTTGGCCACGTCGTGCTCAATCATATACTCTCTGTAGAGAGAGTTAACCTCTGTCAGGTCAGAGGAGGTCTCCATCACGATAAGGTACATCTCTGAGGTGCGCAGCATGGGGATAATCTGATAGTAGATAGACGGATTCGTCACTGTCTCCTCGTCGTAGCAATAGCGCATAAAACCGCACCACAAAGCGCTCGAGGAGTCTTTCAGCCGCGGGTTCCACAAGTTGGTGTAGCGGTTGTGGCTGTTGGTGTTCTCCCCGTCGAAGAGTTCTTCCAGCATCGTGTTCGTCAGCGCCAGATGGCTCTCCGGGTTGTATGTGCCGATGATTCGCTCCACATTGTCGGAGAAGTATGCTGTGGCCAGCGTCTGGATGTCGTACTTGCTCATGCTGAAATAGCACTCGTTGGGGCATGCCAGATAACCCGCCTTGAAGTCTTTCTGTCCGCTCAAGGGCCGTACGGCAGTTCCGTCGGGCAGCTGAGCGCCGATGAGCTCGCGGGCAATGGTCAGCGCCGACTGCTTGTCGCCCACATAGAGAGCCATACGGGCATGCAGGGCGCGCACGGCCCAGTAGTTCAGGCGCATCTGACGGTACATGAGATAAGAGTTATGCTCGTACACCTCGTTGGTGGCATACGTCCTGTTGAAGGGATACTGCATAGCGGGGTCGCTGTTCTTGAGCAGCTGCTCAGCCTTCTCAATATCGCTCTTCAGCTTGGCCGCATACTCGGCAAATCCGTAGTAAGCAGGCATCGCGTCGATGTTCGTCGTCTCCGAGTAAGGTAGTTTCACCTGACGTGAGCCGTTCTGCGGCATCTGACCGAACAGGCGCAGGATGTCCAACTGACAATAGGCACGGATGGCGTAAGCCTCGCCCAGCACGATGTCGTACATGCGCTTCTCGGTGAACACGCCCGGATTCTCCTCAGCGTTCTTAATAATCAGGTTGGCCTGTGCCACCGTCTTGAACAACGTGGTGTAGATGTTGCTCATAGCCGACTTGGCATAGTCGGACGTATAGTTGTGGTTGCTCAGGTCGCGCTCGGCATACCGTCTGGTCGTTGAGGGAAGATACCACAGGTTGGCCAGGCACTCCACGCTCGACATCGTGAGCTGCATTCCGTAGGCACTCGACGAGGCCATCTGGATATAGCATCCGGTCAAGGCTGTCTGGAAGCCTTTCTCGGTAGCGAACTGCCCGTCTTCTTTCTGCTCGGTGTCAGGTCGCACGTCCAGCCAGTCGTTGCATGAAGCAAATAAAGGTATGAGGGCAAAAAGGTAAACAGGCAGCAGGCCTTTCGCCGTTTTCTTTACCTTGAATAATATTGTTGTCTTCATATTTTCCAAAATTTCAATGTTTCAACTTTTCAACTTATATTAGAACAGCAGTTTCACGCTTGCCTGGATGTTGCGCGCGTAAGGATAGTTGATACCGCGCTCCTGCCTGATGGTTCCCCAGTGTACGAGGTCGCTGGTGTTGAGGCCGAAGATCATCGACTGCATGCCCAGGTTCTTGCGGAGCCACGGGCCGTCCCAGCGGTATTGCAGGCTGGCCGTAGAGAGTTCCAACACATTGTCTTTCATCACGAAGCGCGAGGTGGCGCGGGTCGCATTCTCGCTGTATCCCTTGAAGAAGGTCACGTCGCCTGGCTTCATCCAGCGGTCGGTAAGCGCACGGCGGTCCACATTCTGCGATTTCAGCGCCGCGATGGGCACTTCCACCTTGTCGAGCAGGGTGCTGTTGTACCGGTAGCCGCCCCAATAATAAGTAAAGGTGAAATTGAGAGTCCATCCCTTGTAGCGGAGGATGTTTCCGAAATTACCGCGGTACTTCGGGTCTGACTGTCCGCAGAACACCTTGTCGCCGGGTCTCCACGAGTCGGTAACGTTGCCGTCGCGGTCCACATATATCTCCTCGCCTGTCGACGGGTTGATGCCCAGCGACTTCACGGCATAGATAGAGTTCTGCGGTCTGCCCTCGTAGAACAAGGTCGACACGTCCACGTTCTGCTCGCGGTACGACTCTGTCTGTGCCTTCACATAATCCGAGAGCTTCGAGATCCAGTTCTTGTTGTAGACCAGTTGTCCGGTCATCATCCATGTGAAGCCGTGCCGCATGTCACGAATGGGATATCCGCTGAGCGCCAGCTCCCATCCGCGGTTCTTCACCTCGCCCACGTTGGCGATATAGTTGTTGATACCCATACTCGACGGCAGGTCCATGTTCGAGAGCAGATTCGACGTCACCTTGTCGTAGAAGTTGAACTCACCTTTGAGCAGGCCTTTCAGAATGCCGAACTCCACACCCAGGTTCAGTTCGCGCGTCGTCTGCCACGTCAGGCGCGGGTTACCCCAGGCGGTCAGCTGCGAGCCAATCCAGTTCATATATTTGCTCGAGGTAATTGAGTGGAAAATGGTGTTGGCTCCCGTACCGCTGCCCATCTGTGAACCTACCTCACCGATAGAGGCCTTCAGGCGCAGGATGTTGAGCACGGGATTATCCTTGAGGAACTTCTCATTATGCACGTTCCAGCCAATACCTGTCGACCAGAAGGGCGCCCACTTCTTCTCGCTGCCGAAGGTCGAGCTTCCGTCCACACGATAGGAGAAGTCGAGATAGTAGCGGCCGTCGTAGGTGTAGTTCACGTTCGTGGTCAGACCGATTCGGCGCGACTTGCTCTTGCTGCCGCCGGGCTTTCCGTCGTGCAGATACTGACGGGCGTTGCCCAGGAACGGGTTCTCGCTGTCGGAAACTCCCTCTGCCGTAAATGTGTACGAGAGGTTGTCGCGGGCGGAAATGGAATAGTCGGCACCAACGTAGAGCAGGTGTTTGTCGGCAAACAGGTGACTGTACGAGAGAGTGGCATTTCCGTCGTAGCTGTAGCCGTTGCCCGTGCCGTAACGGTAGAGTCCGCGGCGCAGGAAGCCCTCGTCGGAGTTATACTCATAATAGTGGCCATAGCTGTTGGTCGTGAAGTACGAGTGCTCAGCCGGCAGGAAATAGTCGCTGTTGTTGTTCAGCTTGCTGATGCCGAACTGTCCGCGGAAGGTCAGGTCGGGAATAATCTTCCACTCTATGGCGAAGTTGTTCGTCAGCGTCTCGTGTCCCGATTTGTTGATGGTGTTCTGCTCAGCGTCGTAGAGCGGGTTGGCGCGTCCCGTTCCCTGTGAGGGACCGAGGAAGGCCTCGAAATACTGGCGCAGGGCTCCATTCTCGTCGTACGGGATATCATACGGCTGCAGGGCCACATACTGGTTGAAGTTGCCGAAATTACTCTCCTGCGAGCGCACCAGTCCCAGCGTGGTGTAGTTCTTGAAGGTAACGTTCTTCAGCGTGTACACCAGTTGGATGCTTCCGTTGAACGAGCGGCGGTAGGAGTTCTTCATCGCACCCTCGGTATCCTTGTAGTTGGTGCTGATGGCCCAGCGGAACTGGTCGCTACCGCCTTCCAGACGCAGGTTATAGTGGGAGCCCACCCCCGTGCGCACGGGTTTGTTCAGCCAGTCGGTAGTAGCTCCTGAGAGCACGCTCTTCAGCTTGGTGTTATAGTGCTCCTGAAAGTTATAGTCGTTGTTGGCATAGTCGGCTGAATAAAGGTTCAGCGAGTTCTCCAGCTCCAGTTTCTCACGGGCGGTCAGATAGTCGTAGCTCGTCAGGTCGGGAGCCTCGATGTCGACACCCACCTCAGCGTTGATGCGCAGCTTTCCGACCTCAGGCTGGCGGGTGGTCACAACGATGACGCCATTCGAGCCGCGTGAGCCGTAGATGGCTGTGGCGGCAGCGTCTTTCAGGATGTTGATCGACTCGATTTCCTCGTCGTTATAGTCCATCAGTTTCTCCAATGACATCTCAAATCCGTCGAGAATAATGAGAGGCGTGTTGACGGCGTTGCTCGTCGAGCTGTTGAACTCCGCCACACTCATAGGCAGGCTCGAGTTACCGCGGATGTTGATCTGCGGCAGGTTGTTCGGGTTGCTTCCCGCCAGGTTGTTCACCTGGAAGTTCATCGAGGCGTCGATGGTCTTCAGCGTCTGCAGCAGGTTCTGGCCCTTATGCATCTTCAGGTCTTCCTTCCCGATGGTGGTGACGGCACCCGTATAGCTCTCCTTCGCCTTGTTGAAGATACCCGTCACGACGACCTCACCCAGCTGGTTATCGGCGCGCATCGTGATGTTGCGCGATATGTCGGCCGTTCCCTGCGGCACCTGTACATACTCGTTTGCCAGTCCCACGTACGAGAATTTCAGCACGGTCGCCTCCACCGGAATCTTGAACGTGAAGAAACCGTCGATGTCGGTAACCGTAGCCACCTTGCCCTCGCCGATGGAGATGGGAACGCCCACCAGCGGCTCGCCGGCCTCGTCCTTCACATAACCCTTCACGGTGCGCTCGCGCCCGCTGTACTGCTGCTTGGTAATGGTCACGATGTTGCCCTTGATAGTGTACGAACAGCCAATCAGACTGGTCAGCTGCTCCACCACCTCGGCGGCACTCTTCTTCGTGGCGCGGATGGTAACCCTCGGCCATTGCGCAGCCTCTTCGGTGGAATAGACAAAGCTCAGTCCTGCCTGCTTCTGGATGGCGTTGAGAACCGTCACCACAGGCACCGACTTGAAGTCTACACTCACTTTCGTATCTGCGGGCATCGCGGCGCGGCTGATTGCTGGCAGCAACCAGAGCATCGCTAACAACAGCACGCAGATGCGTCTTTGCATGTCATTGCTTTGTTTCATAAAAATGAATGGTTATTTAGTTAATAATGATTGTGTTTTGGTCTTTCTTGATGTCCACGCCCAGCACCGTCTCTATCGATTCCAGAATAGAGTCAATGCCGTCGTAGCGGCTGAAGTAGCCGTCGAGTTGCTTCTTGCGGAGACCCTCGGAGCCGAACTGCACCTGCAGGCCGTACCACCGCGACAGCACGTTCATCACGCGCTCCAGCGGCCAAGCCTGGAACAGGAACTTGCCCTCGTTCCATGCCACGTAGGGCGCCGTGTCCACCTTGCCGATCGTGTGCTGGCCGTTAGCAGCCAACAGCTCCTGGCCCGGCTGCAGCATCAGCTCCTGACCGTTGGCAGGCGTGAAGCTGACTGAGCCGCTCACCAGCACCACCGATGTCGGGAGCTGGGCGTTGCCTCCCTGTCCGGCGTTTCCGCTGGCGTCAGCACGCGTGTTCACGTTGAACTCCGTTCCGTACACCCTTACGTCGCCCTGCGGGGTGTGTACCACAAACTGGCGGCTCTTGTCCTTCGCCACCATGAAGTAGGCCTCGCCCTCCAGGATCACGTCGCGGCGGTCGCCGAACTTCTCCGGATAAATCAGGCGGCTGTTGTCGTTCAGATGCACCAGTGTGCCGTCGTCCAACGTCACCCAGTACTCCTTGTTCTGGTATGTGGTGATGCGCTTGGCCTCCGCCAGTTGCTCGGCAAAGTCCTCGTCCACATGATAGAGCACGCGCTCCTCCTTCGTGATAATCTCCTTGTTTGGTGTCCCGGCGCTCACAATCTCGGCAGCCTCATGACCGCCCTCGCGGCTCTGCTGCATAGCCAGCTGTATCTCCTCGGAGATCACCGGCGGCGTCACCCGCGTGTAGTCATGATAATACCAGAAGGCTCCGCCCACGATGAGCAACAGGAGCACAGCCGCAACACGGTAGAGACGGGAAGCATAAAGCCGGAAGTGAGAAAGCCGGCCGTTATTCTCGCCTGCGTCTCTATCAGGAGCGTCGTCAGCCTTCTCACCCTCTGCTTTTCCCCTTCCACTCGTCGAATTCTTCTCCAATATCTCCTTCCAAGCCTTCTCGTCGTCCACGCTGCTGAAGGCGTCGAACCTGCGTCTCAGCTCGTCGCCGTCAATCTGGCCGCGAGCCATCATCTTTTTCAGCTCGTCTATTTGGTTTTGATTGTTCATGGTTTTCAGTCTTTTACCCCTTGATACGCAAAACTTTACCCAAGGGGGACATCCCTCTCCCCCTTTTTTGCAAAAAAGAGTTCAAGAATTAATGAGTTACAAGGAGTTCAAGGAGTTACAGGGAGTTTCAAGACGATAGTCTGTGTGGTATGAGTCCCATAATTCCCATTCATCCCATCACTCCCATTCCTCCCATTTCCGAAAAAAAACTGTGAGTTCTGTGGAATCTATGACTTGCTTTGAGCCTTAAACCTTTCACTATTCCACCAGCACGAAAAGCAGGAGCAAAGCTTCAGGGCTCAGTTTCGCGCGCAACGCCTTCAGGCCGCGCTGCCGTTGTTTCTTCACCGAGTCGACCGTGATGCCCATCTCTCGCGCTATGTCGGCGCTCGTCTTGCCCTCCACCGACAACAGGAACTGCTGCCGCAGCTTCGGCGGCAACGACTCGATGCCCAGCAGCAGTTGCCGGAACACCTCCTCGCGGTCCGGCTCGTCGCCACCATCGGCCTCCATCAGACGGTACTCGCGCTCAAACCTCTCGATTCTGTCTCGTTCCACACGCTCGTGGCGCAGCCAGCTGATGCTCTTGTTACGCACCGAATTGTAAAGATAAGCTCGCAGCGTTCCGCTGCTCTCAAAAGTGTTACGATGTTGCCAGAGCGCCACAAACACGTCCTGCACCAGCTCCTCGGCAACCTCCTGCCGCTCGACCATCTGCACGGAAAACGCCACAAGTGCCTTATAGAAAAGTCTGTAAAGCAACTTCAGCGATGCATCATCCCACCGATGCACCACCCTCATGTTTATGTTGTCGAGCACAGTCATAGCATTGTTCTCCGTGGTATTGCAAAGATAATTATTCCCAAGAAAAAAACATTGTAAAATAATTATCTTATAATAAAGTTTAACGGTTACCCCCTCCACGCATAAGGCAGTGGAGGTGCCGGTTCAAAGTTCAGGGTTCTCACGCCAACGGAACTATCGTCCTGCAACTCCTTGAACTCCTTAAACCTTGAACCTATCACCGTCTTCCCCTTTCGGCTACCCCAATGTGAGGTAAAAAATAAACGCACACGAATTGTTTCATCGTGTGCGTTTACCTGTGTTGTATATTCCTAATGGCCTTGTGTTGAGATACTCGTCTTTAATCCAGATTGCTCTCAATCCACTCGATGATGTTGGGGGTACTAGGACGGGGGGCATCCAGCGAGATGATGTTGCCCTTCTTGTCGAACATCATGAAGCGGGGAATACCTTCAATGTCGTAGTTCGCGCAGAGCATCGATTTGAAGTTATCGTTCACGATGAACTGTCGCCAGCCTGGCTTGTCGGCGGCAATCTTTTTCTCCCATTTCTTTTTGTTGTCATCGAGTGAGATACTGATTATCTCAATCTTTTTGTTCTTCTTAAAATGTTCATAAAGCTTTTCCATATATGGAATCTCGGCGCAACAAGGTCCGCACCAGGTTGCCCAGCAGTCGATATAAACAGCTCGTCCGCGCAGATCTTTCAACGTGTAACGCTTACCAGACTGATCGTAGAAATCGAAGTCGGCAGCCTGAGCGCCTTTCTTCATTTTCGAATAGTGGGCATATAGCTGGTCGGCTTTGGCATGTCCTTCAGGGTTTGTTGAGCAAGCCTTGTAGGCAGCCAGCTGCTCGTCCATATCATCGGGCGCGTCTTTCAAAGTTTGCTGAATCATGTCGTCAGCGAACATATTAATGATTTCCTGGTTGGTAAACGCCTTTTGCAGACAATCATAGAACGAACGGGCCGTTTGCTCGCCACGCGGTGGCATGTTCCCTGCCGAGAACCACCGCCAGTAGTTGCCAATACGGTCCATATTACGCGTGTCGTTATGATCGAACGAGAGCATCCAGCGCTCAAAGTCGGCATCTTTCTGTTTGTGCTCAGCCCAAGCCCAACGACAAATCTCACCGTAGCGCATGCTTTCTATCTGCTTGCCCATCATACGACGGAAAGACTCGCTCTTCGCTTGATACAGGTTTCCGAAGAGAGTCTCATACACTTTCTCAATCTCTGTACGATACACGCTGAAGGGAGTTTCCGACAAACGGCTCCACGGCCACTCTTTATAGGCTGCGAAAAAGTCCATCTGCCGCAAGAACTCGAAACAGTCTTTGTCGTCGCCTGTGTAGTCGACATCAGCCACTGTGGTTTTATTCCCCTCATCGTCAATAGCCTCGCGGAAAGAGATTTGCAAATCAGCCTTTATACCAGGCTCCAAAAACAACTGGATGGCAGGGCGACGATCCTCAAACACAAGATAGGCAAGGGTGGGAGCCTTTACGGGCACTTCGATCGCAAAACTACCGTCAGCTTTTAGGTCGACGGCATTCTCCAGCTTGCTCTGATCGGATATCTGTGTCAGTGTTATCTGTTCATGATAGTCCTTCACCTTGCCAAGGATGCAGGCATTCTGCGCATGTAGCATGGTGACAGTCCAGCAAAAAAGAACAGATAATAAGAGATACTTTCTCATGATAAAAGCTAGCTATTTACTATTTTGTCAAAATACTCGCTAAAAGAATTATCCGAAGGGCGCATGGCATCTGGCGTAACAATGTTACCATCCTTACCCACAATGATAAACCGGGGAATACCAATGACATGATAAATGTCGTTGAGCACTTTGTCGCCCTCGGGAGTAATGAGGTATTGATGCCATGACGTAGGATGCTTCTGCAGGAAAGCGTCCCACTTCTCGCGCTTCTTGTCGCATGCCACACTCATGATGTGAACGTCATTACGCCCGGCATATCGCTGTTGCAACTTGTCGAGGAACGGCATCTCCTCTATACAAGGCACGCACCATGTGCCCCAAATGTCGATGAGTAGCGTTTTCCCACGCAGCGATTTCAGGCTCATGCGCTTGCCTTTTGTGTCGGTAAAGCTGAAATCGGGAGCCAGACGACCGGGATATGTGCGGCCGTTGAGTGCCACACTGCGGTTGTAGGCCTCTTTCACTTTCTGCTGCAACGAGTCCACATGACTGGCAGCGAGATACTGGTTAAGGTAAGGACGCGGGTCTTCGCTGCTCACCATCCCCATCATGTCAGCAGCAAAATGGCTCTTCAGCCGCTCGCCCCAGAGCGCGTCGGGCACATGTTTATCGACTAGACGCAGAATGGTAGAGAAATAGTTGCTCTCACTGTCGGTGCTGTCTTGCGGAAAATGGAAGAGCACATACTCCATGAGTGCTTCTTGATCATACGTCTGAGGCAGCCTAGGCGCAAACAGCGAGTCGAGTGTCTGGTAGAATTCGGGCACCTCACCCTTAAACACTTTCACGATGCGGCCATCCCGGTCGATAATGATTTTGGTGGGATAGGTACTTACACCCAGTTTCACAGCCACGTCGTTGTCGCCTTTTTCATTGCGCAGCTGGGTCCAGATCATACGTTCCTTCTCTACTGTCTTGCGCCATGCATCCTCCTTGTCGTCGCAGTCGATGCCAATAAACTCCACCTTTCCGCAATACTTATTATAATACTTGCGCATTTCGGGCATGCCTTTCATGCACCAATAGCACCAGGTTCCCCAGAAATCGAGCACCACCGCCTGTTTCCCGCGAAACGAACTGAGGCTCACTTCGCGTCCGTGGATGTCGGTAAGGGTGAAGTTTGGAACCAAAGCCTGTTCTATGAGCTGCCGCTCGTTGTCAAGCGTGCGCCGCCTGATAACCACCTGATTGTAGCGAGTTGCCAGACTGTCGTGCAAGGGTCCTTGTTTCACTTTGTCGGAAAGCAACTGGTATCCGTCGTAAAACACGGTGTCGTTGTCGTGCCCCAGAAGTATTCGCGCGGCGGTCTCGTCATCAGGATGCTCCTTCATATATCGGTTGTTCAGTTCGTTTAACTGACGGTTCAATGCCCACATTTGTTCGTTATTGCGCGTCTTACCAATCGAGTCGTAGTCGTCCAGCTTATAGAAAGCCTCGCTCAGCTTGTGCATCTTTGCCTTGATTTGCTGCCGGCGCGCCTCATATTTCTTTGCTGTGTTCTGCGCCTGGGCACCTGTAACCATCGCCAACGCCAATGCCAATAGAAAAATTTTCTTCATCATCGGTTATTTGTTTGCTGTCCAATTTACCAGTTCCAATCGTCATTCCAACCTGAGTCGGGTACGTCGATTTCCTTTTTCTGTATATCCTGGGCAGTATATTCGTTCTGAATAATCTGGTTACCACTGCGGGCAATGTCTTTGTTGGGTAATGGGGCTGCATAGCGCCTCGATTTCACGGGCAGTGTGTAGAGATAGCCCTTGCTGGTGTCAACAATGTTTTGCTCAACACTAAAGAACGAGCGCTCCACCACCACGTCATCGTAAGCAGTCTCGTTGAAGGCCAGACGGCGAATGTCGAACCACCGCATGATGAATGGCATCTCACGATGACGCTCATCAATAATCTGCAAGATGGCCTCTTGCTGGTTATTTGCCGTGAGTTCTACACCGTCAGAGCCACTGCGCATACGTGCCTTTCGCAGCTGGTTGACGAGGTTCATAGCCTCCGAGACTTTGTTCATCCGTGCCAAAGCCTCAGCCTGAGTGAGCAACATTTCGGGCACGGTGGGGCCCGATGGCGTGTAATCGCCCCAGATGTAATGATAGAACTTGCGATACATAATGTCGTCGCCAAAGCCGCTCAACCAGGCATCCCACAGACCATTCTTGTTGAAGAACTGCTCGTATCGCAGGTCATTCTCCTGATCGTAGAGGGCTGTCAACGTTGCGGAGGGTATGAGATAGATGCCACTCTCTGCCGCAAAATACTGCGAATAGTACATTTCCTTATAGTCGGTCATCTGGTTGGGACTGTAAGTATAGAATTCCGAGCGCATCACCACGTCCTCTATTCCCTCAGGACTCATAGTCGGAACCTCCTGACGCGAGAGCGTATTATAGTCATGCAAGATGGCTTTGCCACTTTGGAGGGCCTGACGAGCCATGTCGGCAGCCTTCTCGTAGTCCTGAGTGAATAGGTAGAAACGGGCCAGCAAGGCCTGGGCGGCAGGCTTGCTTACCCACCAGCGTTTGTCAATATCTGTCTTAGGCGACTTGAGAGCCTCGTTCAGGTCGGCCTCAATCAGGTCGTAGGTCTGCTGCAGGGTAGCCCGCTCCAAGTTTTCCTCATAGCTGGTAGTCTGCTTCAGGGGCAGTCCCAATCCGTCTTTTGTCTCCGCAGAATAGGGCATACAGTACGATTGAGCCAAATTCCAATAGGCCAGAGCGCGCATAAAGTGGGCCTGTGCCAGATATTGGGCACGGTCAGTATCACTGAGGTTGGCCACATTGTCAATCTCGTTGATAATCAGGTTGGCTGTGAACACTTTGTTATATTCACTCTCCCAATGAGTGTCGCCATACTGGTAATTGGCAATATCATCAATGCTGAAAGTCAGTCCGCTGATATAGGCATCGGTGGCATATCCCATGGCATTATACATTTCCATGGTCAGGTCGATATCATCGCCGCTGGCAGCCAGGAACGAAACCTTCGAGTTGAATATGTCGCTGTTGTTGAAAAGGGCCTCAATCTGCTCGCCGCTCTTGAGCACTTCATTGTCGCCCCTGCTGGGAACGGTGTCGAGATAATCGTTGCAGGAGACCAGTGTGAGCAGGGTCGCAGCACAAAGAAATATAGTTTTTTTCATAATTTCAGTGGTGATTAGGATTATATTTTGATGTTAGCACCGAGTGTAAACGAAAGAGTCGGCTTATACATGCCCGGCAGATAATCGGGATGATAATGCTTCGAGTTGGCCGACCAGATGAGTCCCAGGTTCTCAATCTTGCCAAACACGCTCAAGCCCTTCACCCATCCGTTGCCAAAAAGCTTATGAGGCACCGCATAGTCGATGTTGATCTCGTTGAAATAAATATACGAGGCATCCTCAACACTGGTGTTGAGCGATCGGGTGTACATGCTATAGATACCGTAACTCTGCACGCCGATGGGGTTGCCCTCATCATCAACAGTAGGCAGGGGCATGTCGCGTTGCGGGTTGCTGATGGGCTTGCCCTGAGCGTCCATCACGTCGGTAACCTGTTGCGAGATGCTGGTTTTGCCATACCAAACGTCATAAACATTGTAGCCGAATTTAGGCATGAGCATTTTTCCGCCGAACCTTCCGTTGAAATATGCCGATACAGATAGGTTTTTCCACTGTACGTTCAAGTTCAGACCGGCAGTGTGCGGGGCCACCGTTGTGCCCTGATAGTGCAACATGTCGCGCCAGTCCATGTAGTAAACAGAGAAGTCGGTGATGTCGTATTGTGTTCCGTTCACATCCTCAAACGAAGGAATGCCGTTCATCAGCCCACTATAGTTAAAGGTGAAGATGGGCGATATGGCATAGCCGGGAATATAGTAGGCATTCATCATCTCGCTTACGGTATTGCCCTCGGTATACAGTTTGGTCACCTTATTCTTATTATAAGCGTACGTCAGGTTGCCGCTCACTGTGACATCGGCGATGTCGGCTATGGCTCCAAGGCTCACCTCAAGGCCTTTGTTGGTGAGTTCTGCATTGTTGAAGGTGGCATACGACGTACCGTTGACTGACGCGATAGCCACGCTTCCAAGCACATCTGTGCTTTTCTTGCTGTAATAGTCCACCGAACCATACACGTGATTGTTGAACAACGAGAAGTCGATACC
>JAEEXN010000059.1 GCA_016291595.1 Prevotella sp. | reverse complement strand
TTGCCGTCGATGCGCGGAATGGCTGTCCTTGGAAACTGAAACACCTTGAATCCCGGCTCTCGCACTTGTATGTCGGTGTTTTGAGCGCCCGACGGCATACTGGCCATCAGCGCGAGGGCAAGTCCCATGAATATCTTTCTCATTGGTTATTCATATTTAAACAGTTCAACACGTTGGAACGATGGGTCGGGACGTCCGAAGTTCAGTCCCTGTCCAGAGTATCCTTCCTCTACGGCATAGAGCAGGTCGTAGCGCAGCTGTATCTCGTCGCCGTTCAGCCAGCGGCCTTCCACCCAGCGGCCTTGCGCATTGAAGTCGCCCTCGGTCACCTTGGCCAGTCCTACGATGCCCTTGCCGTCGGCAGGGAGGAACATGACGCGCACATTTGAGCCCAGCAGCAGGTAGCTGCCGTCCGTCTGGCTGATGGCCACCGCATAACCTATTGCCTCAGGGTCGTAGGTCCCGCCGGTAAGCTGTGGTGCTCCACCGTTGCGCATGCCACTGGAAATCAGCTCGCACACGATCAGCACGTCGTTCAGGCGGATGGTGTCTTTTACCCGTTGAGGCTCAGAGCCTTTCAGCCAGGCGGCCCCGATGCGTCCCTCAGCCTGTGCCGAGAGTATCTGTTGCGATATGCGCCCCGCTTTCTCGTAGAAACTGCGGAAGGTGGCATTCACATCATCGCTGCAGTTGCGCTCAAAACCGAAGGGCGAATAGCCGATGGCGCGCATGGCACCGATGGCATACGCCGCGTTGGCAGCACCGTTCTGGCCCGACCGCGACTCAGGAACAAACAGGGGATTACCTCCGCGGGCATAGAGGGCAGCTATCGACGGGAAGTCGTTCAGATAGATATCGGGCGAGAGAATGTCGATATGTGGGGCTGCAGCCCGCCAGATATCGTGGTTTTGGGCCTGAGGCCCTCCCGACGGATAGTTGCCGGGACGGGTGTCCTCGGGTTGTACAATCCAGGCATTGACGAACACAGGAAGGTCGTATTCTGCCTTGCCGGCGGCGGTGATGCGCTCCATATACGAGGCATAGTGCCACGCCATGAACAGTTCGGCGGCACGGTCGTTGGCACCAAACACCTCCTGCCATGTGCCCTTGGTCTTTCGTCCGCCTGTCTGCCAGGCTTGGAGAGTCTCGGGCAACAGCGTCTGCTCGTGAGCCGAAAGCCACTGGGTGAGCGCCTGCGGAACCTCGCCCTGAAAAGCTTTCTCTGCCAACGGACAATAGTCGCGTGGATGACCATGCAGACCCACCTCATTCTCCATCTGTATCATGATGACCGTCTGCTCGGCTGCGTCCACCTCCTTCAGGTGGTGCATCATGGCGGCAAAAGCCTTGGCGTCGGCCTGACAGGTGGCATCGCCCAAGGTGGTCAGGATAGGCAGTGGTTTACCCTCGGGAGTCTGCGCCAGCGGGAAACGCTTGGTGTCGCGTTTCACCCATGTTGGCGTGTAGCTCGTAATACCATTTTTCCATGAGCCAAACCACAGCAGTGCCAGCTTCATATGGTGGGTGCGGGCATCGGCTATCAGGTTGTCAACCACGGTAAAGTTGAACTGTCCCTCCACGGGTTCCGTTTGTTCCCACGACACCACGGCGAGCACCGTGTTCACACCGCTCTCTTTCAGTCGGGGCCATACCGCTTTCATGTACTCGCGGCTCGACGATGTGGAGTTGCCCAGCTCACAGCCGAGCACCAGCCACGGCTGTCCTTTCACGATGAGTTGTGTGGCTTGTCCCCGCTTTTCCAGATGGGGTGACCCCTGACCGGTGGTCGTTACCTTGCCTTCTTGAGAACAACTGACAGCCATGAGCGCTGCTGTGAGAAAAACTACTATTTCCTTTTTCATGATGGATTACTGATTTGTTTACGATGATGTTGCGATGAAGATAGTCTCTGATGCGAGAGGCTCACACGCATCTTTATATCTATTTCATGGTTTCCGGCACGACTGCCACGTTCGAAATGGTACGTACGCCCTTGGTCATTGGGAGCGTGCAGACGATATGCTTGTCGCGGTTGATCAGCAACATGTGTGGTTGTGTGGCCTGGTTGCCATGACCCTGCCAGTTGGTCAACAACAATCCTCTGCCTTCCAGGTATTGCATGCCAGACATAAAACGTAGCGGACGATCGGGCAGGTCGTCATTGGTCAGTTGCCACACCAGCCGCCCGTCCGGTGAGTATTCCTCGATGCGTGGGTTCTTGTTGGCATCGGCAATAGAGACGAGTGTGTTGCCATTCTCAAGTCGGATGACGGAGTGGGCGCAGCCCGGTGTACTGACACTCCAGACGGCACGGCCTCGTGCGTCGTATTCTACTGCTTTCTCGCCCCGATAATGGGCCACCAGATAGTGGCCATTTGGTAGTCTGCGGGCATTGCGGATGAATGCCATATCATCGGCAGAAGCGCCTTTTGGAAGGATGCTGACCATGCGTACGATACGGCCCTTCGGCGATACTTCCAACAACCTGCCTTTCTCACACTCACCCACGAAAGTGTTGCCGTTTTGGAGGCGCTGACAAGCAAAGACATGGCAGTCGGAACGATAACAGAACACCGTGTCTCCCTGGCCATCCAGTTCCAATACGCCCTTGCCGGTGGTAAAGAGCAGATGGCCGTTGGGTAACAGGCTTAAATCGTTCGACAAGGGGGCATCGTGCTGCCACGTCACTTGTCCTCCGTCCAGTCTGATGACTTTCCCTTGCTTATAGTCGGTGGCATAGACCGTGCCTGGGAAATGAAAGCGAAAATGGTGTTCCACGATACCGGTGCCAATGATGAACGAGCCAAAGGCGGCATAGGTGCTGATTTCGCGGGGCTGTGAGATATATGCCTGGTAACTGCCCTTGATGCCGATGCTGCTGCAGTCGATAAGGTTGTATCCTCCGTCGCTATTGCGCACGGCCTTGCTGACAAGACCCTGGTAGGCACGGTCGACAACGGGTTGGTAATCGGCGGCGGGGATATATCCCTTGTTAATGGCTGTCTGCAGCAGGTAGGTGAACATTGCCGAGCCTGACGTCTCGTTCCAGTTTCCAGCCTCATCAGGCTTGTCGACAACCTGACACCAGAGTCCTGTACGGGAATCCTGACAGTCTTTCAGTCCCTGGCACATATGGCGCAGGGCATCCATCAGCTGCTCTCGTCCTGGCTGGTTGGCAGGCAGATAGTCGAACACGTCAGCCAACAACACGGCGCCCCAGCCCAGACCCTCGCTCCACACCTCAGGCGAGTGGTGATCCTCATCTTTCGCCCAGCCGCCCTTGCCCCGTTCTGCCCAGCCGTGGTAGAGCAAGCCGTCAGGACGCCCGCAGAGCCGGATGAGGCCTTGTATCTGCTTGACAACCTCCTCGAAATCCTCGGGATGTCCCATCGTCTTGGCATAGCGGGCCAGGAATATCTGTCCCATAAACACACCGTCGACCCACAGTTGCGGGATGGTGCGGGAGTGGTAGAAGATGCCTTGTGCGTTGCGAGGATAGTCATCGAAGCCCCGCCGGATAGTCTCGGCGGCACGGGCATAACGCTGCTCACCGGTCAGTTCGTACAGCAAAAGACAGGCATAACCGGGTATGAAGTTGTCGAGGGCGCGTGATGAGAATACGGGTACATGGCCCTCGGCATCGACGTTCTGGTCAACATAGCGGCGCACGTAGTTCAGGTAGGTGGAATCGTTGGTCATCCGCCACAGTTTTTCCATGGCAAACATGATATATCCCGCCTGCCAGGTGAAGTGGTTGGTTTGCTTGCCCCAGCGAATGACGTCAGGGTCGGGGTGGTTGATAATGAAGCTCGTAGCCACCTCCTCAGAGTATATCCGCTCAGCTGCGGAAACACTCGTGAACCATAGGGGAAAGACGATAGCGAAGAGGATTCGTAGGCGCATACTTCAGAGCTTATTTCTTATAGCGGTCAATCAGTCGTTGTGGAAGGCGGACGATGCAGATATTCATCGAGCGTCCGTCGTCGGAGAGCATAGCCGACTGTATCTCAACCTCAGTACCGTCGGGTTTGAAGGTGGGGTGTACATGGTCACGGGCAGTGGTCTTATGACCTGCCGTGAGCAGGATGCGCTCACCCGTGTGACGGTCGATGAGCCATAGCTCACGCGCAAAATCGTCGCCAGCCACCCAGTGACCGTCCTGAGAACCTGCCACATGCCAGAAATTATCGCCCGGTACCTGTCCTTCCAACGTTAGCTCACGGGTGCGCATATTCACGACAGCGATGCCCGTAGGATATTCTTTTGTGCCTGACGGTCCCCAGTCGTTAGACATGGCAAACGACTCCAGACCGGCTATCTCTTTCTTGTTTCCGTTGTCGATAGGCCGGTGGCCAATGATGGCAATCACCAGCTCGTCGGCACTGATGACGGCCTCATGGGTCACCCAGTCGTGAGTTGTCTCACGGTAGATGGGGCGCAGGTTCGTGCCGTCGGCGTTCACCATCCATGTGCGTTGCGGAGCTTTTCCGCCTGTCTCCCAACAGAAAATGCACTCGCCGGGATGCCAGGGATTACCCTGAATGTGGCCTACCTTAAAGTGTACAGCCACCACCGGCTCGGCCTTGCCCGTAGTGAGATCCATCTTACCGATGCCTCCTGGTCCGGCACCCATGTGGCGCGGTCCGAAGTCGGGGGCTATCTGTTCAGCAATGGGATACTTACGCGCAAACTCCTTGTCCAGCCGGAAATAGACAAACTCCTCACTGCCGTCCAAGGCCATATCGCCCTCACTGCACATCTCGATGGGAATGGTGCCGCAGATGCGCTCGTAGTGTTGTTTCTTTTTCAGCTTACCGGCCTCTGAGTCGGCAAACAATCGCTGCAGGTCGACCTCCACCACCTGCATGCCCGTGCGCTGTCCGTTTTTGTCGGTAGCCACACGCATGTGATAGAGGTTCATCGACTTCCGGGCCACACACAACATACCCGTATATCCGCCCTCCGTGACCTGTACCATGACACCCGTCTCCTCGTTCACCGCCATGGCCTCGCCAGGTACGCGGTCGGAGCGGAATATCACCCACTGTCCGTCGGCCGTCCATTGGTTGTGTGTCTGATAGATTTTCGAGTCACCGGTACCGCTCTTGCTGGTCAGGAACACCAGTTCCACACCCGTCTTAGGGTCGTTGATCACCTTCCGCTCTGAGGGAAAACGTGTGCCCATTTGTGCCGACAATGTGGCAGCCCAGCACATTGTCATGCACATGATGATTAGTTTTCTCATAGTCTGTTATCAATTTCAAGTGTTAGTATCAACTGCAAAAATAGCAAAAATTATTAGATTTACACTCGTTATTCTTACATTTTTTTACTCAACTTTTTATTGATGAATGAGTTATGGCGATCATCCTTATGCTTGGGGCTGGTGTTTTTTTTGATTATTGGAGGCGTATGGCAATGCTACCTCACTACCCGCCATACGCAGTTGTAGGTACAAGAGATAAACACCCCCTGCTTACGTGGTCATTGCGGTAGTTTGACCACCGTGGTTTCGGTGACAATCCTGCCTTAGGTCGTGTAAACCGTCACTGGCCCGATGGTCCTTTGTACGTACTTGATGGTTATGTGCTTAGTGTGCCTCCAGCCAGTTGTCGCCCCAGCCACAGTCGGCAATGAGGGGTACGCGCAACGGGAAGGCGCGCTGCATTTCCTCGATGACGATGCTCTCAACGCGCTCTTTCTCGTCGGGATAGACCGAGAAGTTGAGTTCGTCGTGCACCTGAAGGATCATCTTACTCCTGATATTTTCGGCCTTGAAACGCTCATAGATGCGGATCATTGCCACCTTGATGATGTCGGCGGCTGAACCCTGGATGGGCGCGTTGATGGCGTTGCGCTCGGCGAAGTTGCGCACGGTAGCATTGCGCGAGTTGATGTCGGGCAGGTAACGGCGGCGGTGGAACACGGTCTCGGCATACCCCCGTTCGCGTGCCATCTGCTTGGAGGCCTCCATATAGTCGTGCACCTGCGGGAAGGTCTGGAAGAATCCGTCGATGAGCAGTTTCGACTCGTCGCGGCTGATATCCAGGCGCTCCGACAGTCCGAAGACCGTGATACCATAGATGATACCGAAGTTGGCACGTTTCGACTTCGTGCGCTCGTCGCGTGTCACGTCGTTGATATCTTTTTTATAAATGGTGGCAGCCGTGGCGGCATGTAGGTCCTTGCCCTCGCGGAACACCTCCATCATATGCTCGTCGCCTGAGAGGTGGGCCATGACGCGCAGTTCTATCTGACTATAGTCGGCTGAAAAAAACAGACAACCTGGTTCGGGAATGAATGCCTTGCGTATCTCCTTGCCGTCCTCGCCGCGGATAGGAATATTCTGTAGGTTGGGGTCGCTGCTCGAGAGGCGCCCGGTAGCTGTAATAGTCTGGTTAAACGATGTATGAATATGTCCGGTGCGCTTGTTGATCAGGTTGGGTAGGGTGTCAATATAAGTACCGAGCAGTTTCTTTAATCCTCTGTATTCCAGAATATCCTCGACGATCTCACTCTTATGTTTCAGTTGTTGCAGCACCTCCTCATTTGTCACATACTGTCCGGTCTTGGTCTTCTTGGGCTTGTCGATTATCTTCATCTTACCGAACAGGATGTCGCCCACTTGCTTTGGCGAAGCGATATTGAATTGCTCGCCAGCGAGTTGGTAAATCCGCTCTTCAAGTTCGAGCAGTCGGTTTGTGAAAATCTTTGACGTTTCCTGCAATGAGTCCGTGTCGATGCACACACCGTTCATCTCCATTTCTGCCAGCACCCGCACAAGAGGCATCTCAATCTCGTAGAACAATTGCTCTACACCCGCCTCCTTCAGTTTCGGTTCCAGCACGTTCTTCAGCCGTAAAGTGATGTCCGCATCCTCGGCAGCGTATTCGTAGACGTCGGTAGGGGAGAGGTCGCGCATGCTGCGCTGATTCTTGCCTTTCGGTCCGATGAGCTCGTCGATGTGGATGGTCTGGTAGTTCAGGTATACCTCAGCCATATAATCCATGTTATGACGTAGCTCGGGTTGGATGAGGTAGTGGGCGATCATTGTGTCCCAAAGCTTCCCCTTCAGTTCGATGTCGTAATTGCGAAGCACCTCCAGGTCGTACTTGATGTTCTGTCCGATTTTCAAGATTTCGGGGTTCTCGTAAGCGGGTTTAAATATATTAACAATTCGCAACGCTTCTTCACGATTAGCGGGAATGGGTACATAGAAAGCCTCTTTTTCCTCGACAGCGAAGCTCAGTCCCACCAATTCGGCATCGATTGCGTTGGTGGAAGTAGTTTCCGTGTCCAGACTGAGAATTTGTTTTGTTAAGAAAAAATCACATAGTTTTCTCGCATCATCCTCATTTTCAATTAATTTGTAATCATGAGTCGTCGTTTTTAGCGTCTCAAAACTCGAATTTTTTTCGCTTTCCGTCCCCTCGGCAGGGAAAAATCCAAATAAATCTGGTTGTATTTCTACTTTTTTTTGCTTATTTTCACTTTTGTTTAGGAACTTGTCTGCAAGCGTCTTAAACTCCAGTTCGTTGAACAATTTGCGGAGTTCGCTCTCATTTGGTTCCGCCAGTTGCAGTGCTTCCATGTCGAGGTCGATAGGAACATCGGTTCGGATCGTTGCCAGGAATTTCGACATCCGGATGTCGTCGACGTGCTCCGTCACTTTTTTCTGTAGTGCTCCTTTTATCTCATCGGTATGCTGGAGCATCTCATCGATACTGCCGAACTGCGTGAGGAGTTTCACGGCTGTCTTCTCACCTACACCCGGACAACCGGGGAAATTGTCGGCTGAGTCACCCATGAGTGCCAGCAGGTCGACAACCTGCGACGATGACTCAAGACCGTATTTGGCGGTTACTTCTTTTTCGCCCATCGTCTCGTAACCACCTCCATGACGAGGACGGAACTGCCAGACATGTCCGCCAACCAGTTGTCCATAGTCCTTGTCGGGTGTTAGCATGTAGGTATCAACACCGATGGAATCGGCTTTTTTAGCTAAAGTGCCGATAACATCGTCGGCTTCAAAACCGTCGGCTTGTAAGATAGGGATGCGCATGGCACGTAGTATGTCCTTGATGATGGGAACGCTCATGCGGATATCCTCGGGTGTCTCTTCCCGTTGCGCCTTGTATTCGGGATAGGCCTCACTGCGAAAGGTCGGTCCATGTGGGTCGAAGGCCACTCCCAAATGTGTGGGCTGTTCCTTACTCAGCACCTCCTGTAGTGTATTCATGAAACCCATGATGGCCGATGTATTCTGCCCTTTTGAGTTGATACGCGGGTTTTTAATGAAAGCGTAATATGACCTGTAGATAAGCGCGTAAGCGTCTAAAAGAAATAATTTATCCATAATAAAGTTTATTTTCTGCTCAAAATTACGAATTCTTTTTCATTAATCCGAATAAAATATTTATTTTTGCATAAAAATAATGACCATGGATTATTTGTCGCTTATCAAAAAACCTATTGAGACTGATTTGAAGGAGTTTGTTTCTCTGTTTAACCAATCACTTTCTCACAGTGACGGACTTCTTGGTAGTGCACTTAGCTATATTCGCCAGCGTGGTGGAAAACGTATGCGTCCGTTGCTGATTCTTTTGACTGCCAAGAATTACGGTCAAGTTTCTGATGTAACTTTGCATGGAGCCGTCGGACTGGAACTTCTGCATACAGCCTCGCTGGTGCACGATGATGTGGTTGACGAGAGCAGTGAGCGCCGTGGTCAGGCATCTGTGAATGCTACTTACGATAATAAGGTAGCCGTGTTGGTGGGCGATTATATCCTTTCTACGGCCCTGCTAAATGTGTCGTTTACAGGTAATCAGACTATTATTCAGAATCTGGCTGAGTTGGGAAGAACCCTTTCCAACGGAGAGATCTTGCAGTTGACGAATATCCAGAACCAGGAGATATCGGAGGAGGTGTACTATCAGGTCATCCGACAGAAAACAGCTGCGTTGTTTGAGTCTTGCTCGGCAGTAGGTGCCTTGTCGGTTGGAGCTGCTCCCGAACAAGTGGAGCAGGCCAAGAAATTCGGCCAAAACATCGGTATTATCTTCCAGATACGCGACGATATCTTCGATTATTACGACTCGAAAGAGATTGGTAAGCCCACCGGAAACGATATGGCTGAGGGTAAGCTGACACTTCCCGTTATTTATGCGTTAAATAAATATCCGCTCGAGTCGATGCTGACATTGGCAAAAAAGGTGAAGAATGGCACCGTTAACACCGATGAAATCGCCGTTTTAGTGGAATATGCCAAGACGCATGGTGGCATTGAGTATGCGGAGCAAAGGATGGATGACTTTGCCAAAGAGGCACGTTCATACATCGATGAGTGTGTTAACGATGAAGAGTTGAAGACCGCTTTCAACGCTTATCTTGATTTTGTGATACAGCGTAATCTTTAATATTTTCTAGAGTATCTTGAGCATCTAGAAAATCTAGAGAATCTAGAAATACAATCTACGCAGGTTTCGCGGATTTTTCGGCGTTTTGCAAATGATTTGCTGATGCCTCATATCCGCGAAACCTGCGTAATCGGTTTTGAAATTCTTTCTATGGTTTAGAAGAATTTGGTTTCTTGTCCAAGCAGTTCGCTGAGCAGCATGTTGGCAAGTCGGCTTGTACCGAGACGGAACCATTTGTTGGTCAGCCACTTTTCGCCCAATACTTCCTTAACAATGGTGTAGTAGATGAGTGCATCCATCACACTGTTGATGCCGCCTGCGGGCTTGAAACCGATCTGAATGCCTGTCTCATCGTAGTATTCCTTGATGGCCTGGCACATCACATAGGCTGCCTCCGGAGTAGCTGCCGGCTCCAGTTTACCTGTTGATGTCTTGATATAATCGCCACCAGCATACATGGATAGGATAGAGGCTTTTTTAATGTTAGAAGCTGTCTTCAAGCATCCTGTTTCCAGGATTACCTTCATGTCGTGGTTACCACATGCAGCTTTCATTTCGCTGATATCGTCGCACACGCCCTCGTAGTCGCCTTCCAGGAATTTGCCTACGGGCATGACGATGTCAATTTCGGTGGCTCCATCCTTGATGGCCAGTGCTGTTTCAGCTACTTTCACCTCAATTAGTGCTTGAGAAGAGGGGAAACTTCCTGATACACAAGCGATTTCAACGCCATCTACCTCTAAAGTCTCGCTTACTGTCTTGGCGAAACAGGGATAGACGCAGATAGTTGCCACATGTGGCAGATCGCCATATACCTCGTCGAACTGGTTCACTTTCTCGGTGAAAGCCATCACGCTCTCGTCGGAGTCTGTGGTTTTCAGTGTCGTCAGTTCGATACTACCCATTAGGAAACGCTTCACCTCGGGAGTGTCATTCTCGTGAACGCGCTCGGCTATTATCCGTTTTACGGCCTCGCGTACTTGGTTGTCGTCGAGCTCAGTGTTGTACTTGCTCAGCGCTTCCTCGTATTTACTAATTTTTGGAGCATGATGATGCTCGTGATGCTCATGATTTTCTGCCATAGTTGTTATGTTTTATTAGTATTGTTTTATGCCTTCAACTTTGGGTTTTCCAGGTGTCTTGTTTTGTCGCGGAATGTTTTCTTTTCGATGGATTTTCGCAGTTCTTCTGTGAGGTCGACGCCTGTCTGGTTGGCCAGGCAGAGCAGAACCCATAACACATCTGCCATTTCCTCGCCAAGGTTCTGTTTTTCGCCAGGTTTAAAGCTTTGGTCGCCATATTTCCGTGCGATGATACGGGCTAGTTCGCCCACCTCCTCGGTGAGACAGGCCATATTTGTCAGCTCAGAGAAGTAGCGTACGCCATATTCCCTGATCCAGTTATCCACCGCCTCTTGTGCCTCGCGGATGGTCATACGAGCAACATAATGATAGCTAACAGGAGAAGCAGTATCAAGCAGATGGCTGCTACCCAGAACTGTGTTTTTGCAAACTCATTGCGGAAGATGATAGTGACGATCATGCTTAGCACAACCAGTGCGATACCAACGATGCATAACCACGACATTTTCGTGACACGACCGATCACATAGAGCAGAAATCCTGCCAAGTTCGAATAGTTTACTAATGTCTGTTTGTTCATATTTGTGCCTCCTATTATTTAGATTTATTGTTGCCGATAACTTGTCTTGCGCTATAAAATATTGATAACAGCTATGATGACCATGCTGATGCCGATTATGATCAGATGATGTATGTTCTTTTCGCGATATTTCTGCCAGTGACAGAGCATGTAAATCCATTTTGACAAGATGAGTATTATAGCACCGTAGATGAAATACCATCCGTCTTTCTCCATGTGCATGAATCGTCTCATACAGCCGCCTGCAACGAATAGCAATAATGCCGAGATATCGATTCTACCAAAGTATTTCTCCATTTTTTTTGAGTCTTTTTGGATGTCCTTGCAGATGGCTTCTAGTTCATCGTTTATTCCTTGTTTTTCGTGTCCATGCAGATGGTTACTGGTCCGTCGTTGAGTAATTCGACCTGCATATAAGCACCAAACTCGCCTGTTCCTACTTCTTTTCCGATAGCCTCGCCCAGTTTTGTACAGAATGCCTCGTAGAGAGGCACGCTGACCTCGTGGCTGCCGGCGCGAAACCATGACGGTCGGTTGCCTTTCTTGTAACTGGCATAGAGTGTGAACTGACTGACTACCAATGCGTTACCGCCTATTTCGATAATACTTTTGTTCATCACTCCCTGCTCATCATCGAACACGCGAAGTGCGGCAATCTTGCGTACCATCCAGTCGACATCCTCCATAGTATCGTCGTTGCATACGCCCAACAACACCATAAATCCGTCTTCGATAGCCGATTTTACCTGTCCGCTAATGGTGACACTTGCATGTTTGACGCGCTGTATGACTGCCCTCATGTCTGCTTTTTTTGCAAAGATAGTGTTTTATTTCGAAAGTTCCAAATTTGATTTTTATTTTCCTTGATGGAAAGTTTCTCGTCGTGTTTCTGCATCTTTCCTTTTGTGCCTTTTCATGGTGTTTTGAGCAGCACGAAATGCCCTTTTTATAATCGGCCTATCTGTTGAGTTCTAATCAGTCTATTCATTAACCTTCAATCAGTCATGAATCTGCATTCAATTGATGCCTGGTTGGCTTGTTATTGATGCCTGATTGAAGTTTAATTGATACCTGATTTGACGATGCCTCAATTGCTGTGAATTAGATCTTGGTAAACTAATCTTCCGGGTGGAAATGGTTGTACACGATGGTCGCTTTTGCCTTACCAACCATTTCTTCTAACGTTTTCAAATTAGCCTCACGAATCTTTTTGACTGTTTTTAGCCCTTTTAAGAGCGTCTCACGCGTTTTCTCCCCGATTCCCTTGATATTGTCCAACTCGCTATGTAATGCGCTCTTGGAGCGTTTATCGCGGTGGAAAGCGATGGCATAGCGGTGCACTTCGTCCTGAATCTGTGTCAGAATGTGGAATAATTCCGAGTCTGTTTTCATTCCGATAATCTTCGGTGGGAAGCCATAAAGTAGTTCATTGGTTCGGTGGCGGTCGTTTTTGGCCAATCCGGCAATAGGAATCTGCAGGTGTAACTCGTCCTCGACAACCTCCCTGACGACTTCCATCTGTCCTTTACCACCATCGGTGATAATCAGGTCGGGTAGGGGCGTGTTCTCTTCCATCATTCGCGTGTAGCGACGGCGCACCACTTCTTGCATTGATGCGTAGTCGTCTGGGCCTTCTACCGTCTTGATATTGTACTTCCGATAGTCTTTTTTCGACGGTTTCATCCCCTTGAAAACCACACATCCGGCTACTGCGTTCGTGCCAGAGATATTACTATTGTCGAAACACTCAATCTGGTAGGGTAGCTTATCGAGTTGAAGGGCATTTTGTAGCTCCTTCATCAGCCTTGTCTGTTTCTGTTCCGGGTTCAGTTTCTCCGCTTGTTTGAGCCGGTCAACCTTGTATTGTTTGCCATTCATCAACGACAGGTCGAGCAACGTTTTCTTGTCGCCACGCTGAGGTATTGTGAAAGTAACACCTTCGAGCTGTAAATCTGGTTCGAACGGCACGATGATTTCCTTGGCGTTGCTTTTGTATCGCTCGCGCATCTCAATAATGCCTAGTTGTAACAGCTCTTCCTCCGATTCGTTAAGACGCTTTTTATACTCAAATGTAAAGCTTTGGTTGATGCTGCCGTTCGACACGTGGATATAGTTAATATAGGCGATTTTGTCGTCGTTTGTGATGGAGAATACATCCACGTTGTTGATGGTGTGGCTTACCACCTCGCTCTTGCTGACAAACGAGTCGATGAGCAGGTATTTCCGCTTTAGTTCCTCGGCTTCCTCAAAGCGTAATTCCTCAGCCAGCCGCATCATTTCAGCCTTGATATCGCGCAGTATCTGTCGGGTGTTGCCTTTCAGTATCTCGCGGGCCTGCTCAATGTTCTTCAGATAGTCCTCTCGTGATTGCTTTCCGACACATGGAGCCCCACAATTTTTGATGTGGTATTCCAGACAAACCTGGTATTTCTTGTGTTGAACACCCTCTTCTGTGATGGGAAATCGGCATGTGCGAGGACGATAGAGTTTGTTAATCAGGTCCAGTACGGCGTACATGCTGCTGATGTGCGAATAAGGACCATAATAAGTACCCCATTTCTTGTTGATAGTACGGGTCTTGAAAACACGTGGAAAAGGCTCGTTTGTGATGCAGATGCTTGGATATGTCTTGCCGTCTTTCAACAAAACATTGTAGCGGGGATTGTATTTCTTGATCAGCGAATTCTCCAATAGCAGAGCGTCCTCCTCTGTATTCACCACAGTATAAGTGATGTTGTGAATCTTGCTGACCAAAACTTTGGTCTTAAAACGGTCGACTTCGGTATGAAAATACGAAGAACAGCGGCTTTTCAGTTTCTTGGCCTTGCCCACGTAGATAATCGTGCCATTCTCGTCGTAATACTGATAGCTGCCAGGCTTTTCGGGCATGCTTAACACGATGCCCTTCAGGCGCTCAAGTCTCTTTTCGTTTTCTTCCTTTGTCATGCCGTTTTAAGACACTAATTGTTTCACGTGAAACTCTGTTTCTTTGAAGTTGTTTCTTGTGCTTAGCTGCGACTGTTATACCGTAATTAGCGTTGTCAGGTCAATTCCCTCAAACTCGTCGCGGCCGTGGAGTCCCTCGTCAGTAATCTCAATGATGAAATTCATGTAGATCTTCTTGGGGTGGAAGTGCTGTACCAGTTTGTAGGCTGCCTTGGCAGTACCGCCTGTGGCCAGCAAATCATCGTGGATGAGCACGATATCGTTTTCGTCAATCGAATCAATGTGTATCTCAATGATGTCTACTCCATATTCTTTTGAGAACGACTCCTTGATGGTCGTAGAGGGTAGCTTGCCCGGTTTTCTGGCCAATACAACGCCACATCCAAGTCTTCCGGCCAATGCGGCTGCCATTACAAAGCCACGGCTCTCGATACCTACTATCTTGGTGATGCCTTTGTCTTTGTAAATTTCATACATTTCATCGAGCATTTCCTTGAAACACTTCCCGTCTTTGTAGAGTGTTGTCACGTCGCGGAAATTGATTCCTTTTTTCGGAAAATCCGGAATACATCGCAAATTGTCAATTAGCAGTTGGTTGTTCATTTTCAATGGGTTATTAGTTGATTAATCAGTTCTTTGTTTCACGTGAAACATTATCTGCCCATCATCACGAGCATCACGTTGATGTCGCTGGGCGACACGCCGGGAATGCGGCTGGCTTGTGCCAATGTCTCAGGATTGATGGCACGCAGTTTTTGTCTTGCCTCAGTGGAGAGCGACTGCATACTCTCGTAATCGAAGTGTCCTTTGATGCGTATATTCTCAAGTCGGTGCATCTTCTCTGCCACCATCCGTTCGCGCTCAATATAGCCTTTGTACTTCATCTTGATTTCGGCAGCCTCGGCAATCTCCTCTTTCCGGTTAGGAGTCTGGTTGAGCTTCTCTTTTAGGGTAGGAACCAGCTCCGATAGATTGGCGAAATTTATCTGAGGTCTTCCCATTAAATCTGCAATTTTTGTACTGCCGTGGAGTGGGGTGGTGCCCATTTGTTCCAAGGCACTATTGATTTCTTTCGGTTTTACCGAAGTCTCCTCACAGAATTTCTCGATTTCTTCGATCCACGATTTTTTCTCCATCCAGTGGTCGTAACGGTCACGTTTAGCCAGTCCAAGGTTGTAGGCCTTCTCTGTCAGTCGCGCATCGGCATCATCCTGTCGGAGCAGGATTCGGTATTCAGCCCGAGAGGTAAACATACGGTAGGGTTCATCTACCCCTTTTGTCACAAGGTCGTCAATGAGGACACCGATGTAGGCTTCGTCTCGGGCGAGCGTGAATGTGGGAGCTTCTGATGTCTCACTGGCAGCCGAACCCGCTTTCAATGCGGCATTGATGCCTGCTATCGTGCCCTGTCCACCGGCTTCCTCGTAGCCGGTCGTGCCGTTTACCTGTCCTGCCATAAAGAGGTTTTCGATGACTTTCGACTCCAGGGTATGTGTGAGCTGTGTCGGGTCGAAGAAATCGTACTCAATCGCATAGCCCGGCCGGTATACTTTGATGTCGCGCAATGCGGAAATCTTCCGGAGCGCATTCAGCTGTATCTCCATGGGAAGAGACGATGAGAAACCATTCAGATACATCTCGTTGGTGTCTTCTCCCTCCGGCTCAAGGAACATCAGATGCTGGTCGCGCTCTGGGAAAGTGACCAGTTTGGTCTCTATGGACGGACAATAGCGTGGTCCTATCGACTGAATCTGGCCGTTGTATAACGGTGAGTCTGCCAGTCCTGAGCGTAGCACTTCATGTACTTCGGCATTGGTATAGCATTCCCAGCACGATAGTTGTCTCAATTGTCGTGGCCCGCCCATATACGAGAACTGGTAATATCCGTTTTCGCCCGGCTGCTCATTGAGTTCTTCGAAATGAACGCTTCGCTTGTCGATGCGCACGGGAGTACCCGTTTTCATGCGGTCCGTGCGGATGCCATGCCGGGTGATACTCTCGGTGAAATGCGGTACGGCGGGCTCGGCGATACGTCCTCCGGGCACCATCTTGCGCCCGATGTGCATCAGTCCGTTGAGGAATGTGCCTGCCGTAATGATAACACACTTGGCTCTCAGCTCTGCACCCCAGATGGTTCGGACGCCAACCACGCGCTTGGTAGGTTGCTGTGACACAGCAACAGGCGCAACATCCTCGACCAGGAGCTCATCGGCCTGATCCTGCCAGATGTCCAAATGGTCGGTTTCATCGAGCACACGACGCCATTCCCAAATGAATTTCCCACGGTCGCACTGGGCACGCGGGCTCCAGACGGCAGGTCCTTTGCCCCGGTTGAGCATGCGGAACTGGATGGCCGTGGCATCAGTGACAAGAGCCATCTGTCCGCCAAGCGCATCTATCTCGCGCACAATCTGTCCTTTGGCGATACCGCCGACAGCCGGATTGCACGACATTTGCGCGATTTTGTTCATGTCCATCGTTACCAGACATGTGCTTGCACCCATGTTCGCAGCAGCTGTTGCGGCTTCGCATCCTGCATGTCCGCCGCCAATCACAATCACATCATAGTGTAGCGTCATTGTATGTTCAGCGTTTTAGGGCAAGGTTATAGTTATTGTATTGTTTGTTGCCGGTGATATCCTCCACCACACGGATGAATGGCGGGAATTTCACCGACTCATGGGTAGCGATGCCTTTGGTCTCCAAGATGACCAGGTTGGCTGGCACCTCGTAGTTGTCGAGCTCAAAATACTGCCCTTTCCAGATGAAACTCTTGCGCTTTTTGCGAATGGTGCGGCGGTAGGGGTCGGCCTGTTGCAGTAGCGACTCGTAGAGACTGTTGCTGACCTGTCGCTCGGTGACAATCTCCTCCTTGCCCGAGAGCTTCTTCTTCGTGGTGTGCACGTTGACCACTTTTCCCTGCCAGTTGCGGCGGCGCAGACGCACCTCGCATCCCGGATCAGCCACCAGATAGGTCTGGATGATCTCGCTGTCGATGCTGTCGGGCATCTCGCCAGTCACCTCGACGATATATTTACGCTCTTCGATGATGGGCTGCGGCAGTCCGAGTACGTGGGTAATCTCTTTTAGCACGCGTTTCAGCTTCGCATCAAAATCATCCTGATTGTTGATGACTCGCAGATGCGAGTGTCCTGTCCAAGCCTCAATTACTTTTTTGTCGAGCAGACGGGCAATTTTCAGTCCTTCCTCGCTTTCCGGCTCGTTACGGCTGGCATTGTTGCTGGTGGTATAGAACTGCTCTGCACCATCAGCCGCGCTGACCAGGTGGAGCACGGCATCGTAGCGGTTGTCGCGCAGCTCCTGTGTGGTGGTCCCCAGCTCACGGGTAATCTTCTCCCACATCTCGGGTTTCATGTATGCTGAGATGTCCATGGCACCGCGGTCGCAGACGATGACGGCGGGCTCTGTGCAGGCTTGTGCCATCCGCATGAACTTGTCTTCCAGGGCCAGCTGGATTTCCAATGTCGCCTTCTCGCCCTCGTAGAAGAAGTCCGGGTTGTCGGTCAGGTAGTTCATACCGGCCTGCGTGAACATCGTAGGAACCTCGGGAATGGTGAACACCTTATAGCCCAGTCCAGAGAAATGGTCGATGACTTTCACCAGCGCCGTGGTCTTTCCGGCACAAGGTCCACCTGTCAAAACAATGCGTTTAATATCTTTCATGTTTCAGATACTGTTAGTATTTGATGTAATATGAGTAGCAAAAAATGTGCTTGCTGAAGCAAAGGCCTTACTAACGTCTGCCGAGGGCAGCTCTGTGATAACCGAAGGCTCCTCTGCGGCTCCCGAAGGCCCCTCTGTGGTTGTCGAAAGCGCTTCTGTACTGTTGGAACGCCCTTCTGCCAAGCAAAAAAACGACATATCTTCTGCAAAGATATTTATTTTTTTTCGAAAATGCTTTGAATTGTCGCCAAATTATACTATTTTTGCAGTCACAAAGGGCATGAAAATACTTATAAATAGGTATTGCGTGCCCATAAGACGCGTTAAAAATGATGCCATGATGAAAGTGAAAACACTTGCAATCTAATATTAAACATCTAATAATCAAATATTTATAATCAAAATCAATCATTTATGTGGTTAATCAATTCATCTATTGGTAGGAAAGTGGTGATGTCCGTAACGGGTATTGCGCTAATCCTTTTCCTGACGTTCCACTGCTGCATGAACGTCGCTGCCCTCTTCTCAGGAGAGGCTTACAACACGATTTGTGAATTGCTCGGCGCCAACTGGTATGCTGTAGTGGCAACACTCGGTCTGGCTGCGCTGGCTGTGATTCACATTGTCTATGCTTTCATTCTGACCATGCAGAACCGTCGTGCCCGTGGTAGCGAGCGTTACGCTATTACCGACAAGCCTGAAAAGGTAGAGTGGGCCAGCCAGAACATGCTCGTGCTGGGTATCATCATCCTGCTCGGTCTGTTGCTGCACCTGTTCAACTTCTGGTACAACATGATGTTTGCCGAGTTGTTCCCCTCTATCCATTTCGACCCGGCACCCGCCGATGGTTTCGGAAAGATGATTACTACTTTCCAGAACCCTGTATTCTCGGTTCTTTACATTGTATGGCTGGTGGCTCTCTGGTTCCACCTTTCTCACGGTTTCTGGAGTGCTATGCACACACTCGGCTGGAATGGTAAGACATGGTTCTGCCGCTGGAAGCTTATCGGTCTGATTTACACTACCATTCTCATCGCTTTGTTCATCATCGTGGTGCTGGCATTCTGGTTCGGTTTCGCTCCCAGTCTTAGCTGAGCCGCCTCGTTAATTGTAATTTAAGAATTTAGAATTGAAAAAAAGTTATGGCTAAAGTAATAGATTCAAGAATTCCTGAAGGACCAGTAGCTGAGAAATGGACCAACTATAAGGCACACCAGCGTCTGGTAAACCCAAAGAATAAGCTGAAGCTCGACGTGATCGTCGTAGGTACAGGTCTGGCCGGTGCCAGTGCTGCCGCTTCTCTCGGTGAGATGGGCTTCAATGTGATTAATCTCTGCATCCAGGACTCTCCCCGTCGTGCTCACTCTATCGCTGCTCAGGGTGGTATCAACGCCGCCAAGTGCTATCAGAACGATGGTGACTCTGTTTACCGTCTGTTCTACGATACCGTGAAGGGTGGTGACTACCGTGCACGCGAGGCTAACGTATATCGTCTGGCTGAAGTATCTAACAATATTATCGACCAGTGCGTAGCACAGGGTGTTCCTTTCGCCCGTGAGTATGGCGGCATGCTGGCCAACCGTTCGTTCGGTGGTGCTCAGGTGTCTCGTACATTCTACGCTAAGGGTCAGACCGGTCAGCAGCTGCTGCTCGGTGCTTACAGCTCGCTCTCTTGCCAGGTACAGGCAGGTAAGGTGAAACTCTATACCCGTTACGAGATGGAAGACGTGGTGATCGTCAATGGCCGCGCCCGCGGTATCATCGCCAAGAACCTCGTCACCGGTAAGCTGGAGCGCTTCAGCGCCAACGCCGTCGTTATCGCCACTGGTGGTTACGGGAACGCTTACTTCCTTTCTACCAACGCTATGGGTTGTAACTGCACCGCCGCCA
>JAEEXN010000007.1 GCA_016291595.1 Prevotella sp. | reverse complement strand
CTTAGGACCATCGGGTAAACATGAACGTTTGAACTGCTGATTGAAGAAACGACGAACGAAGGTTGTGAGCCATTTCTTGATGGTATCAGCATCGTAATTCTGAGTACTCTGAAAAGCGACCTTTGCAAGCATAAATATTTTAGCTGGACGGAAACCATAGCGCAGCAGGTAATAAAGGAAGAAATCATGAAGTTCGTAAGGACCAACAAGGTCTTCGGTCTTCTGCTTAATATTTCCCTTTTCATCGGCCGGTGTAAGCTCTGGGCTGATGGGCGTGTCAACAATGTCGAGCAAAATGGCTGCCGTCGATTTGTCCATCTCGTAATGGGCCACGTAGCGTACCATATACTGAATGAGAGTCTTGGGTACACCTGCATTCACACCATACATCGACATGTGGTCTCCGTTATAAGTGGCCCATCCTAGAGCGAGTTCGGAAAGATCGCCTGTTCCGACCACTATTCCACCAAACTGATTGGTCAGATCCATGAGAATCTGAGTACGTTCGCGAGCCTGACTATTCTCGTATGTAACATCATGAACGTCAGCATCGTGACCTATATCCTTAAAGTGTTGCATCACTGCGTCAGCAATGGGAATCTCTCGAATAGTTATACCCAAGCTTTGCATCAGCGCAATGGCATTGTGGTAAGTTCGGTCAGTAGTTCCGAAACCTGGCATAGTCACACCCAGGATACCTCTTCTATCGTATCTCAGTTTGTCGAATGTTTTCACACATACAAGCAATGCCAACGTTGAGTCTAGTCCACCGCTAATTCCAACAACCACCTTATCAGAATGAATGTGATGGAGGCGCTTGGCAAGTCCGGCTACCTGAATATTGAAAATCTCCTGACATGAGTGTTGCATATCCTGATCCTTCGGAATGAAAGGTTTTGGATCAATCCGGCGATATCTTATCACTGACTCGTCGGGAGCAGCTGGTGTCAACACACGGCCTTCTTCCATATATTCGCATAAATGGAAGCACAGAGCGGGTTGCTCTCCACGCTGAGCATTTACAAATGTTGTATTGCGACGACGCTCAGAACGAAGCCTGTCCACATCTATCTCAGAGATGGCCAATTGAGGATGAAGTGAGAATCGCTCAGCCTCTGCAAGTTGTATACCATTCTCGTATATCATAGCATTTCCACCATAAACCACATCTTGAGTACTTTCCCCAAATCCACTGCCACTATAAACATAACCGGAGATTGTGCGTGCGCTCTGCTGGGCAACAAGACTCTTCAGGTAGTCATGCTTTCCGATGAGCTCATCACTTGCAGAGAGATTGAACACCAACTCGGCTCCAGCCAGGGCGAGATGATTGCTTGGCGGTACGGGAGCCCATATATCCTCGCATATCTCCACTCCAAAACGAACACCAGAGAGGGTCTCAAAAAGAACTGGCAGCTTTGTCATCGTGATACCTGTGCCTGCATACTCAAAATACTCCTCATCATTGAAATCTTGTGCCGATGCGAACCACCGTTTCTCATAGAACTCACCATAATTAGGAAGATATGTTTTAGGTACAAGGCTCACCAGCTCGCCATGGGCCACCACTGCAGCACAATTAAGAAGGAGCTTCCCTGTATCTACAGGAACACCAACGATTACAGCTACGCGTTTGTCGCGGGTAAAAGAGGCCAACCGGCACACTCCGCGCTCGGCAGCCTTGAGCAGAGTTTCCTGGGTAAACAAGTCCTGACAAGTGTATCCCGTTACACAGAGTTCCGGAAAAACGACCACCTCAACACCCTCCTTCTCTGCCTGAGCTATCTGCTGCTCTATCTGCTCTACATTAAAGTCTACATCGGCCAACCGGACAGAAGGAATGGCGGCTGCTACTCTGATAAATCCGTATTTCATAGTTACTACATAAAGAATAATTGTCTATATTTACTTGATTGTTATCTGTGTAGCACCGTAACCGTATTCCTGAAACGATGCGTCTTGATAAGTATAATTCTTATACCGGTATCTCAACTCGTGAATAATCGACTGTCGCAGGACTCCCTCACCCTTACCATGGATGAACACAATTTTCGTACCTTTCTTATGCGCATATTGGGCAATCGTCTTATGGAAACAATCGAGTTGATAATTCAGAATGTCAGTATGCGACATGCCGGCTGTGGTCTCCAAGATCACTGATGCATGAAGGTCAACTACCACAGGTGAGTTCTTATCTTGCACACGTGTGGGCATGCTAGTAGAGCGTTTCTTTTGTTGAGCTACGCTCTGATACATCTCCTCCTTTAGCTTATGTGCGTCTATAACTAGAGGTCGTGCAACTTTGTCGTTTTCCACAATCGTGTAAATCAATGCTGGTTCTTCAAAAAAATCATTCTCCTGGAACGTATGGACTTTATAGAACTTAACTGGGTCGATACGCAATTGGACGTCAATGGTGGGCTTTAGTAGGAATGTTTTGTCACGCTTGAAGGCAACGAGTTGAATAGCGATGTGCTCAAGTTCTTGAAGAATACCGCGATCGAACTCTTCAATAAACTCTTTGGTATTAGGCTCGACCTCGGCCGTAGCGCGCAAGTGATAGCTATTACCCTCTGCAGTCAAATATGTATAACGCACATAATAATTACTATCGTTGACAAGATAGGCTTCGAAGTTCGTCTTCGACATCGTATGGACATCTACTGGAACAAACGCAAGATAAACAGAAAGCATATCCCCGCCCTTTCGCTCTTCCACCTTTGGCTTATAAGTAACGAGGAAATCTGCGGGCTCAGGGTCTTTGACTACCGTTTGCGTCTGATACTGTTTGTTTTGCGGAAGAGCCGAGTGCACTTTCCCTATATCATAATCATCGCCACCAACTACGACCACATCTGAGCGACGCGTGGGAATCTGAAATCCATCCTCATCCTCAACCAAAACAATGTCTTTGCCTTGGAAACCAGCAACCTTTCCGCCTCCCACTTCACTTATAAACCGTACTTTATCTCCTATTTTCATTGTTTACTTGATTCATATTGTTTGCAAACTTACATAAAATTTTCGGATTACACAAACTGAACTGAAAAAAAGTAAACTAGGATAACCCATAAGAATCAATAAAGTATGTAATTGCCTAAACTCTTGTATATAAACCGTCACATATAGCTTAATGGCCAATGGTCACGGTATGAGCAGGCAACTGTCACCATAGCTGAGGAAACGGAAATCGTGAGAGAGAGCATAGTCGTAGACATGGCGCCAATCGCCATGGAGGAAGGCGCTGACGAGCAACAGGAGTGTACTCTGGGGTTGGTGGAAATTAGTAATGAGAATCTTTACTATTTTATACTCATACCCTGGAGCGATGATAATCTGAGTGCTACTGTGCAAGGTACTCAACCTATGACGCTCCATCCATGCCAACAAGGCTCTAAGGGCTTCGATAGCCGTCATGACGGGGGCTGTGTCATAGGGCGTCCATTGCCTGACGTGCAGCTCGGTCTCATTAGCATCGGGGTGTGTAGCCACATAAACACCCATATAGTAAAGGCTCTCAAGTGTCCGTACACTGGTGGTGCCTACTGCAATGGCAGCAGCATCATGTGCGATAAGTTTCTCAATGGTCTGCCGACGGACGCTGATAAACTCAGAGTGCATCTCGTGACCTTCTATCTCCTCGCTCTTAACGGGTCTGAAGGTACCCGCTCCCACATGTAGCGTTAACTCCTCACGCTCAATATCGTGGGCATCAATGTCGGCCAATACGCGTTGGGTAAAATGGAGTCCTGCAGTAGGAGCCGCTACACTGCCCTTGATTTTGCTGTATACGGTCTGATAGGTGGTCTTGTCGCTCTCCTGTGTTGCACGGTTCAGGTAGGGCGGAATAGGTAGTTCGCCCACCGCGTCAAGAATCTCGGCAAACGACACTCGGGGATTGTCCCAATAAAAACGTACCAGTTGGCTAGTACCCTTCTCTCCCTGACGAATAGCAGAAAGAGTGAGTTGCTCTCCATTGACACTAAAGGGGCGGCTGAGCGTGCCATCTTTCCATTTCTTCAAGTTTCCCACAAGGCACAACCAACTGCAAGCACCAGTGGTCTGGAACATCAACTCGTAGTCAGCAGGCACGCATGGCTCAAGCAGGAACACCTCTATAAGGGCTCCAGTCTCCTTACGGAAATGTATGCGAGCCTGAATAACCTTTGTATTATTAAACACCATGAGCGCACCCGTAGGCAGGTATTGCGGCAGATTGAAAAAGACATCCTCCCCCACCTCACCATGCTGGTAGACAAGCAGTTTGCTATGGTCACGTTGCGACAATGGAAACTTTGCAATACGCACATCGGGCAAGGGGTAATTATAGTCGCTAATCTTTATATGTTTCGTATCCATAAAACTCTTCTTTATAATAAACGGAAGAATGACATAAGCACAGCCATGAGTAACGTAAACACGAATGCGGTGATGAGCAGGTCACCGTCGTGAGAAACACTTCCAGATTTCAACCTACGCCGGAACAGCGACCAGACTCCACCGCCCACACAAAAGCCCCATAGAAGTCCCACCACAATGTCGGAGGGATAATGCATGCCCATATAGAGGCGTGTCCAGCAATTTAGCAGCGACCACGCCACCAACACGACTGTGATGGCCTTACGGCGAAAGTGTAGTGAGAAAAAAATGGCCAGGCTGAATGTATTTGCGGCATGCGCAGAAAAGAAACTGTACTGACGATCGTAGCTACCAGCCACTATGTCGATGGTATGTTTGATAAAAGGGTCATTTAGTGGACGCGGACGGGCTACCATAGGCTTGACGATACCGTCCGCCAATCCGTCAGCGAACAGAAGGCAGAGCAACACACAACCGATGGTAATTCCTATCTGGCTCATCGTGTCATTGTTCTTGATGACAATATAGAACAATACCAGATACAACAGTACCCACGTAAATCCCGACGTTAGTATTGTCACGACCCCGTCTACAAATACACTTTCGCTACCATTGAAGAAGCTTAGTATATACCTGTCTACATCCAATAAACTGATCAGCATTTAAATCTTTTCTATCTGCTTGGTCATCACCCAGCCTTCCTTTCCATCGTCAAGCCGAATTGCTTTCCATTCTTTCATGGTGTCATCGGTAATCATCACGCGTGTTCCCTCATGAATGACAAACTCGTCGGAGCTGTTCTGCGCAGGTGTCTTCTTCACGCTAACCGACGGTACGATGACAACTGCCCCGCGCCTGTTCTCGAGTTCGCGCTTCTGCTGAAATGCGAAAAGATTACTGAAGAGGAACACTGCAAAAAATACTATAGAACCGAAGAATCCAACTTTACGCATTAACATGTTGTCAATAAAGAGATAAACCAACAAGAGAAGCAGGGCAGCAACCATGCTCAAGACGGCAAGCATGGCCCATCCGTCGACACTCATGAGGTTCACCAGCGAATGGTACCATGTGATGAAAAACATTTCAGACTCTGGTGTAATCTTGTCGATAGTCTTGCTTCTGGCCATCTGTAAATTAAAACGGACGTCCTTATCACCAGGAGCAAGCAATAGAGCCCGCTCATAATTGATAACAGCACGTGTTATATTATCAGTGCGATAGTAGGCGTTGCCCAAGTTATAAAACAACTCAATGCTCGTACCTTGCTTAAGAAGTTCCTCATAGTCCTTGATGGCTTGCACATAATTACCCTTTGCATATTCAGCATCAGCATCCTGTTTGGTGACTGCATTTGCGGATAAAGTCATCATCAACAGCATTAGCACCAACATGGACTTTGTTTTCAGGTTCTTTTTCTGTTCCTTCATAGCCTCTTCAATCTTCATGATGGCAGTCATGGCAGAATCATATGTCTTGTTCATATTACCAGCAGGATCGCCTGGCGCATAGCGCTCAAACTCGCATTCGTCGATAGCAGTAATGAACTTATCTATTGTCTCCTGATCGACCATCTTATCGGCCAGACGTCCGGAAATATTCTCCTTCGAAAGCTGCTCGACAGGCATGTTCAACTTGTCGCCTACGTAGCCCCATAATGCCCGAAGCACCTCATCATAAAACTCGCTCTGCTTGTTCTCTGCCATCAGCTTGTTTGCCAAGCGTAGGCGTTTAACAGCAATCTTATTAGCTTTCTTACCACGCATTTTGCTAATGTTTGCCCTGTCGATAGCGCGTTTACGGAAAATAACAAGCAGAATGACAAACAATGCCAACAATGTGATAAGTGAGAACCAATATAGGAAAGAGCCGAAGAAGAAATCATTAACCTCTTGAGCTTTTGCCTTGCCTGTCTTGATAGCATGGATATCTTGGTTCTGCATGTCGCTGGTGAAATCGGCAGAGCTGCTGTTACCGTCACCCTTGAGTACATTCAGCTCAAACGGTTCTGTCTTCAGTGTCTTGTACGTATTTGACCTCACATCGAAATATACAAACTCAATGGCGGGAATCGTGTATTTGCCTTGATTACGGGGAACGGCAAGGAAATCGTAAATCATGTTGCCCTCCAAGCCATTGATTGTAAGTTTAGACTTGTCGGTAATCTTCGGATCGTATTTGTCAAAATCCTTCGGGAAGTCTATTACGGGCTGCTTGATAAGTTTCAAGTTGCCTGTACCGCCAATAACAACCCGAACGGTAATGGGATCATTTGCTTTCACTTCTTTCTTATTCAACTGCGCGGTGATATTAAACTTGCCAACGCCACCCGAGAAGTTGGAGGGACGAGTGGGAAGCGGGTCCACCTGCAACTTCAAACCCGGTGCCTTGATGGAACGCTTAACCTCAACATACCCTGAGCCTCCATTAAAGAATGCCTCGAAGGGATCGATGTCGCGATTCTGTTGAATAACAGTACCATCAAATGTAATACTCGGAATCTCGAGTTTTCCTGTCACCTGGGGGTACATGACATACTGTTTCCAAGTAACACAACGATACGGACGGCCATTAACGGTTTCCACATGATAGCTTTTCTGTTGCGGCAAAGGAATCTCCTGAGTATGGAAACCAGTCAAATCGGGCATGTTTCCTTCCAGATATGTAAGTTCGACAAGTGTATACACTTTATAAGTCAAGAGTACAGGCTCCTGTTCATGCACACGACTCTTATTGGCGCTCACTTTGATTAACAGATCATTACCGCTGATATGCGAGCCGGCAGACCGCAACTGAGGCTGATTGTCAACATCGTCATGCATATGAGGCGCACCATTTGTATTGCGTGCAGTCCCACTCACCGTAATCTTAACGGGCTGCGACTGAACATCCTTTCCTCCGGCTGTCACATGGGCTGGAGGAATAGTAAAGGTACCGTTTTTATTGGCACAGATGATGAAAGTATAGGTAATGGATGAACTGCTGCTCGTGTGTCCGTTAACCATTTGGAAACTTGACTGCTGGGAGGTATAAGGACCCGTGATGACTTCTAACGCGTCGGGCACTTTCCCCATGCGGAAATCGGATGCATTTTGCGTGTTCACCGTATACGTCAGACGGAAATTCTCTCCCAACGTGACATTCGACGGTGAATTAGCTGTGAGAGTTTGTGCAATGACGGTCATTACACCCATTATCATACTGATGAGTAAAACATATCTTTTCATCATAATTACCAATTCTTCTGTAGTTTTTTCGAACGAGGCTGTTGCATGGCTTTCTTCATGCGTTGTTGAGTAGCCTTTTCCTCTTGAATGGCAGCATTCAACAGTTGCTCGGCATTCTCCTTACTCATCTGGTCTTTAGGAGGCTGCTGGTTCTGATTCTTATCTTGTTGCTGCTTATCTTGCTGTTGTTTGTCCTTGCTGTTCTTGTCCTGATCCTTCTTCTGCTGTTGCTGTTGGGGTTGGTTTTTCTGTTGCCGCTTGCAAAGTGCCAGGTTATACCTTGTTTCATGGTCTGAAGGATTATTGCGCAAAGCTTCTTTGTAAGCCTCTATGGCCTCTCCATACATCTGATGACGCTGACAGATAAAGCCTATGTTATGAAACGATTTTGCTTTGCGGAATTTGCCTTTTTCCATCTTTCCCGCATTCTGAAACTGGACGACGGCAGCCGAATCTTTCTGTTGCGCCATAAGCGCGCATCCCAAATTATAGATAGCTTGAGCATTATTAGGATTATTGGAGATAGCCTTGCGGTATTCCACTTCCGACTTGGCAAACTCCTGTTGGTGATAGAGACGGTTTCCCTGACGAATGCTCTGACGGTCGGTTTGGCTATAGGCTATCGTCCACGACATGAGCATGAACAATGTGACAATCATTCTTTCCACTTGCTCACGTTTCTTGAAAAGTCTAACATTCTTCAACAAACGGTTCTTGCTTTCGAAAACACATATTTCGATGATAAGCAACAACAAGGCCAAAATGCCGAATGCCTGGAATTGCTCGTCATACTCACTATAAATCGTGCTTGTAATATCTCCTTTCTGCAATTTAGTCAATTCATCGTTTAGCTTGTTTTGGGCAACATTAGTATTGTCGACATGAATGTACGCGCCTCCCCCTGCTTGCGCAATCTGCCGGCACATGTCCTCATTCAGGGCAGACATAACCGTTTGCCCCGCGTTATCTGTCATATAGCCACCGTCGCCACTTGGAATGGGAGCCCCTTTCGTATCGCCAACTCCAAGAACGAACACTCGCATACCCTTCTTCTTTGCAGCCTGAGCAGCCTCTAATGATCCTCCCTCATGATCCTCACCATCAGTAATAACAATGATGGCACGCCCAACTTTGTCATCTTGCGTAAAACTGTTCATAGCCATCGTAATGGCTTGGGCGATATCGGTTCCCTGCGTGGCAATGAGGGACGGGTCTATGCTCTGCATAAACATCTTTGCAGAAACATAGTCGCTGGTGATAGGCAACTGTACAAAGGCATCACCAGCAAAGACTATCAGCCCAATCTTATCGTTCGTAAAATGGTCAACCATATTCTCCACCAGCATCTTGCTCTTGTCAAGTCGTGATGGAACTACATCTTCTGCCAACATAGAGTTGCTAATATCCAAGGTAATAATGGTTTCTATTCCATTCCGTTTCTCATGGCTAATCTTCGTTCCCATCTGCGGACGGGCAAGCATGACAATTAGAAGGGCAAGTGCGCCCATAGCAAGCCAGAATTTTACTTCAGAGCGGAAAAGCGAGACATCAGGCATCAGTTCCTTCAGTAAAGAAGGATCGCCAAACTTACGCAATTTCTTACGTCGCTGGCGAATATTCAGCAGTCTGATTACGAACAATATCGGAATCAGGATTAGCAAATATAGGAATATAGAACTTTCAAATCTGAACATATTTTTTTAAATTTAGGGAATACGACGGAAAACTGTCAAACGGAGCAATAACTCAAGCAATAGAGCCACAACAGCCACGAGTGCAAATCGCTGATAGGCCTCGTAACGCTTACTGTATTTCCTCACGTCCATCTTTGTCTTCTCCAATTTGTCGATATCCTGGTATATTTTCTTCAGTTCCGCTGTGTTGGTGGCACGATAGAAATTACCTTCTGTCTGCGCCGCAATCTGGCTCAGGGTATGCGTATCAACCTCTGCGCGCATATTTACATACTGAGTAGTCCCTCCCACCTGCATTGGATATGGCGCAACACCGTTGGTTCCAACAGCAATCGTATAAACGCGTATACCCAAGCTCTTAGCTATTTGTGCCGACGTTAGAGGCGAAAGGTCACCACTGTTGTTGCTACCGTCAGTCAGAAGTATTACGATCTTGCTTTTGGTCTTGCTGTCTTTCAGTCGGCTGACGGCATTGGCCAGCCCCATACCAATGGCAGTTCCGTCCTGTATTAATCCTCGGGCTGCAATGTCGGTTCTAACATTGTGCAAAAGATTTAGCAACGACTGATGGTCTGTTGTCATAGGACATTGGGTAAATGCCTCACCGGCAAAGATTGTTAGACCTATATTATCGTTAGGGCGTCCAGAGACAAACTCACCGGCAACACTTTTGGCAGCCTCGATACGATTAGGCTTTAAGTCCTCGGCAAGCATACTTGTCGATACGTCCATTGCCATCATAATGTCGATTCCCTCAACCGTCTTGCTTCCCCATGAATTATGAGTCTGAGGGCGAGCCAGCACCAAAATAATCATTGATATGGTAATGATACGTAAAACCATAGGCAGGTGAATCATGCGGATCCTCCAGCTCTTGGGCGCAAACTGATAAGCGTAAGTATCACTCATGCGCATCGTTGGCTCAGTCTTCTTTCTATATAGGAAATACCATACCAAATATGGTATTAGCAACAGAAATAGCAACAGATACTCTTTATTGGCAAATTCCATAGTTTCTTAACCTAATAACTGAAAACACTGGTATAATACATAGACCAGTATGAAGAGACATGTCACGAAAATAACCACCAACATGCACTTGATGAAAATCCTTGAACGCATACTGCGCTTATCATGTTCGGTGAGTGTCGGTTCGATTCTCTCCTCCGTTGGCACATTCTCCTGTTTTGTTGTATTGATAAACTCGATTGCGTTAACCAAGTTCGAGTCATTCTCATTAATTAATGTCGAGTATTTAGCGAACTTCACAAGATCAGCCGTGGTAAACAGTTCTTTTAGCTCATCTATCATCTTGCGGTCGCCTGTCTCCTGCAATTTCATGATAATCTCCGATGAGGTCATCTCCATCGCGTTAAAGCCGAAACGTTCCTCAATATACTTACGCAATGTATCAGTCAGCTTAGTATAATATGCTTTCTGGTCTTCCGATGTCACCATCTTATCGGCCTTAATCTGCTCTATCTCCTTCATGGCACGTTGGTGTGGAAGTACTTTTTTCACAATACGCACCTTGGCAATAATAGGTTTATTGTCGAACAACCGCTGACGTAGATAAAAAGCTAAAATCATGAGTAATAGCATCAAGATGCTTAACCAAAACACAGGATTCCACTCGCTCCACATAAAAGGATTTGTCTGAACATCCTTTGGAGGGAAAAACTGGTTGGGGTGAAGCGTGTCTACAGGCATGTCAAGCACTTTCAAAGCAAGGTTCTTGCTTGTATATTCTTTGCCATCTACTTTTACTTTCACAGGAGGCAGATAATACAATTTCTCGTCGAAAGACGTCAAAGTGTATTGTTTCGACACTTTAATCATATCGTTGTCAAGACTGGCTGTATCAGCATTGCTTTGTTCCAACACTTCCACGCTCGGAGTGATCATTTCAGTAGGCTTGAACTCTGGGAACTCCAACTTCTGCCCTTTCTTCATGGTCACGTCTACTGTCATGTGTGCCTGCTCTCCGATGAGTATCTCGATAGAGTCAATCTTCGACTCCACCGTAACCTGAGCGCTAACACTAAGGGGTAGTAATATCAGCAACAGTATGGCAATTATCTTTTTTTGCATAAACTCTTAACTTCTTACTCTAAACTGCTCACTTGCTAAACACCTCTCATGGCAAAGAGTTGCAAGAGCGATTTTACGTAATCTTCGTTAGTAGCGATTGAGACATGATCAACGTTACTCTTATTGAAAGTCTGTCGGAGCGAGGCCTGACGGTTCATGAAATATGTAGTATGGGCGCGACGCAACTTGGCACTGCCCGTATCGATATACATCTCATGTCCCGTTTCAGCGTCTACCACCTTCAGTATTCCTACGTCAGGCAGCATTTTCGCACGCTGGTCATACACCTGAATAGCTACGATATCGTGCTTGCGGTTACAGATAGTCAGAGCATTTTCGAAATCATTCCGAACAAAGAAATCGCTTAACAAAAACGCAGTACAACGACGTTTAATGACACTCGTAAGAAACTCCACGGCCATCTTCACATCAGTTTTTTTGCTATCAGGGTGAAAATCTAGCATCTCGCGGATAATGTAGAGAATATGTTTTCGGCCTTTCTTCGGTGGAATATATTTCTCTATTTTATCAGAAAAGAAGATTACGCCAATTTTATCGTTATTTTGAATGGCGCTGAAGGCAAGAGTCGCAGCTATCTCCGTCACCATGTCTTTCTTCATCTGGCGCTGAGTACCGAAATCTAGCGAGCCGCTCACGTCGATAAGCAACATTACAGTCAGTTCACGCTCCTCCTCGAACACTTTCACATAAGGTTTATGGAAACGTGCTGTCACATTCCAGTCGATGTCGCGAACGTCATCGCCGAACTGATACTCACGCACCTCGCTGAAAGCCATACCCCTACCCTTGAAAGCCGTATGATACTGACCTGCGAAGATGTTATTGCTCAGACCGCGTGTCTTTATCTCAATCTTGCGAACTTTCTTTAATATTTCAGATGTCTCCATTATGACTAACTTGATACCTGCAACTTACGATTTTCGCTTTTCATTCATCACTTTATCAAGGCACTTCTACCTTGTTGATAATCTTGCTGACAATTTCCTCGCTCGTCACATTGCTGGCCTCTGCCTCATACGATAGTCCGATACGGTGGCGCAGCACATCGTGAGCAACGGCGCGCACATCTTCCGGAATCACATATCCACGTCGTTTGATAAATGCATAAGCGCGTGCGGCCTTTGCAAGATTGATACTAGCACGCGGAGAGCCTCCGAACGTAATCAAGTCCTTCAGCTCAGCCAGGCCATAACGATCTGGATAACGGGTAGCAAATACCATATCGGCTATATATTGTTCTATCTTCTCGTCGATATAGACCTGCCTCACAACATCACGTGCTCGGATAATCTCCTCAGCAGTAGTTACAGGTATCACCTCTGGAAGCGACTCCTGAAGGTTCTCACGGATAATTTTTTTCTCCTCTTCGAGCGAAGGATAGTCGATGACCACCTTCAACATGAAACGGTCAACCTGAGCCTCAGGTAGTGGGTAGGTCCCTTCTTGCTCTATTGGGTTCTGAGTAGCCATCACCAAGAATGGATTCGGCAACGCAAAAGTCTTGCTACCAATGGTTACCTGATGCTCTTGCATAGCTTCCAAAAGGGCGCTCTGCACCTTTGCCGGTGCTCGGTTAATCTCATCGGCAAGCACGAAATTGGCAAAAACGGGTCCCTTCTTCACCTGGAAATTCTCTTCCTTTTGTGAGTAAACCATCGTACCGATCACGTCAGCAGGCAACAAATCGGGAGTAAACTGAATACGGCTGTACTCGGAGCTTATTAGTTGTGCCAGCGTCTTAATTGCCAGCGTCTTGGCCAATCCTGGAACACCCTCGAGAAGGATATGTCCGTCGCTGAGCAGACCAATGAGCAATGAATCTACCAAATGTTTCTGCCCCACTATTACGCGGTCCATACCGCTAGTCAGATTTGTAACAAATGCACTTTGTTGTTCAATCCGGATATTCAGTTCGCGGATATCAATAGCTTCTGCCATAGTTTTATTTTTTTGTACGTTATTCGAAATATGTAAATGTTGCGCAAAAGTACAACAAATAAAAGGCTGCCACAAAGATTCCTGTCTAAATAATATTAAAAAAGATTCCGAAATCCTATATTTTAAGAAACTTTATAAAAGATAACACGTACACATGGGTGCGCAAGGAACAAAAACAGATTAAGAGTAAACTATAAACGTATAGTATCAACGTTTTCGCAAAATGTGTCAACCGCCTCAACAAAAGATATTCTTTTAAATAAAAAGTGAAAAACGCGAATAGATAATAATGAAAATGAGGAGTGAAAAGTGTTACTCGAACCAGACAACTATTTAATGTGAGTTTGCGAACTCAAAATAAAGAAAGCTGTGCGTCTAATGTTCATTGAATATCTAAATACGTCTTTTAAGTGAAAAAACTGTATGCGGCTAGTGCCCCCAGCACGTTAACGACGAAGTTGTCAAAGCATTTGTGTTAGGAGTGCTCTACATTCGAGGAGGTCCACAATTGTTCACAAATCAAATAAAGATGCCCTTTAGGAAGCAAGAGATGCCTTCTATGATGCTAAAGTTGCCTTCTATGAGACTAATGACGTCCTCAAGAAGGCTGTGCCCTCAAGAAGGCGTATGATAGTGTGTAGATTGAACCAACAGACTGTGAGGATTTTATGGTATAAGCGTATTGATTCTCAATATATGAATTGAATAGAGTTGTCAACGCACAAGGGATTTTTCATAAGTAAATGTCACACGTCACACAATGTATAATCAATTCAATGTTAACGGGTTACAGGTGTGACATCTGTTTAAAAATGTCACACCTATGACTTGTTGTAATTAACGTATATTCGTCGAACTCAAGTTGTTTACAATCCACTCTTCATTGCACAAAGAAAGTAAAGAACAAAATACAACTGTCCCAAATAACCTATTCTCCTTTTTTTGCCTTAATCACCGCCTGCGGAGTCCAATTGTTCAAAAAATCGAGTACCTTCTTCTGATTATACCCTTTTCCTTCCTCAAGTAATGCAGTGTCTTGTATGTGAACCACCGCACCTTGCTCGTCAAGCACAATCATGACGGGGAAACCGAAGCGCACCGGATTGCCAACACGTTTAAGCATACTATGCGTCAACTCGGCATTTTCGATCTTCGACTTCCGAGGATGGTAATTGACGTGAATGTAGACATAGTTTTCATTCATCTTCTTGTTAACCACAGAATCATTGGCAACATAGTCAGCCAGCAACAGACACCACGGACACCAGTTTCCTCCCAACTGAACCATCACAAACTTTCCTTCATTCTTGGCTTTCAGAAGGGCATCATCAAGCTGTTCCAAAGGATTAAGCGTTTCATCATAAACCTTCTTCGGCTGTACCTGAGCATTTGCCAACATAAACATCGACAATGCGAGCACTATCGCAGATATTCTAATTCTTGTAATCATTTTCTATAATTATTTGCTAGAAAACTATTTACTCACTCTGATTTGCGTCTGTAGACCACGATACCCACAATGATCAAGACCACGATAAAAGCAATATTATACCACTCCATAGATTCTATTAATTTGTTAAAAAAGTTTATTTATATTTGCTTATGAGATAAATGTCAAACTGGGAGGAATAGCTATTCCTCCATGAGTTTGCGATAGCGGATTCGTTTAGGCTCTTCTAACCCCAACCGCTGAGTTTTATTCACCTCATACTCTGTAAAACTACCCTCGAAGAAAAACACATTTCCATTGCCTTCGAAAGCAAGAATATGTGTACAAATACGGTCTAGGAACCATCGGTCGTGGCTAATGACAACAGCACAACCGGCAAAGGACTCTAAACCTTCCTCCAAAGCACGTAGTGTATTCACGTCAATATCATTTGTAGGCTCATCGAGCAACAGTACATTACCCTCCTGCTTCAAAGCTATAGCCAACTGCAAGCGGTTGCGCTCACCGCCTGAGAGAACGCCGCACTTTTTCTCCTGATCAGCACCACTGAAATTGAAACGTGACAAATAAGCACGAACGTTAATTTCTCGGCCGCCCATTCGGATGGTTTCGTTTCCACCACTTACTACTTGATACACACTCTTGGCTGGGTCAATATCCTTATGCTGTTGGTCAACATAACTTAGCTTAACTGTCTCGCCGATTTCGAATGTTCCTTTATCAGCATGCTCTAGTCCCATTATTAGCCTAAACAGCGTGGTTTTGCCTGCTCCATTTGGCCCAATAACACCCACAATACCATTTGGCGGAAGTATGAAGTTGAGGTCACCAAAGAGTATCTTCTCGCCAAAAGCCTTTGCAACATGAGTAGCCTCAATCACCTTATTGCCAAGTCGAGGACCATTGGGTATGAAAATCTCCAATTTCTCTTCTTTCTGCTTCTGTTCCTCATTGAGCATTGTCTCATAAGAATTCAGACGAGCCTTTCCTTTTGCATGACGAGCTTTTGGAGCCATGCGCACCCACTCAAGCTCCCGTTCTAGAGTCTTGCGCCGTTTGGAAGCAACTTTCTCCTCAATGGCAAGCCTCTGGCTTTTCTGTTCAAGCCATGAAGAATAGTTCCCTTTCCAGGGGATACCCTCCCCGCGATCGAGTTCGAGAATCCATTCAGCTACATCATCAAGGAAATAACGGTCATGAGTAACAGCTATGACCGTCCCCTCGTATTGCTGTAGATGCTGCTCCAACCAGTCGATAGACTCAGCATCAAGATGATTGGTAGGCTCATCGAGCAATAGTACATCTGGCTTCTGCAACAACAAACGACATAATGCGACTCGACGGCGCTCGCCACCTGAAAGATTGTTCACTGGCCAGTCACCAGGAGGACAATTTAAAGCGGCCATGGCACGCTCAAGTTTCGAGTCCATGTTCCACGCGTCAGTAGCATCAATAGTATCTTGTAACTCTGCTTGACGATTCATCAATTTATCCATCTTGTCAGCATCTTCATAGTATTCAGGAAGTCCAAACTTGACATTAATCTCATCGTACTCCGCTAAAGCATCGTAGACATGTTGAACTCCCTCCATCACATTCTCCTTCACCGTCTTCGCTTCATTAAGTGGCGGATCTTGCGGAAGATAACCTACTGTGTAGCCTGGGCTCCAAACAACATTGCCCTGATACTGTTGGTCAAGACCGGCGATAATCTTCATCAATGTCGACTTACCTGCGCCATTCAGACCAATGATTCCAATTTTCGCACCATAGAAAAAACTAAGATAAATATTTTTGAGTACTTGCTTTTGATTCTGCTGAATGGTCTTGCTCACTCCGACCATCGAGAAAATAATCTTTTTGTCGTCAACAGTTGCCATGATTTGATATTTGTTTAAGAATTTTTGCAAATATACAAAAAACACTTCATATGACAAAGTCAGCTACTATTTTTTTAGGGAATTATATACTATATTAGCCTATGACCGCTAATTAACGTAAGTTAGTCAAACTCACGTTTTTTATTTTGCCTGTTTAATCATCATACCTATGAATGTACCAAAAAACTACTTGCTTGAGAATGCAAGAAAAAGGGTGTTTATACATGTATGAACACTGATGAAGAGGCAAAACTAAATAAATCAACAAGGGAACAAACAGAAAGAAAGAGTTCCTGTTACGGATATCAATTATCTTCTCCGCCCACCAAAGCCACCACGACCTCCAAAACCTCCAAAACCTCCACGCTGGCCTTGACCAAAATTACGACCTTGGCCCCATTCTCCAGGCCTTCCCCACTCACCTCCACGATGGCCACCACCAAAGAAATTCATGCGATAGCTTATATGAAGCATGGCATAAGTGGTTAGGGAGTTTACTTCGCGGTCTGTCCATCCATTTGCATTCACAGTACGCGAGAAATTTGTCTGTTGGTGCAAAATATCGTACCATTGGAGCATAACAGTAAGCTTCTTACCCCGCAGAAAACTATGCGAGAGCTGCGCATTCCAAATAAATTCGTTGGTATTGAGTGTCTGATCGCTATACCCGCGCTTGCTATACATCGTTAGGTCTGTAGACAAGTCTGTGCCCCAGGGGAAAGTTACACGCGCATTTGAACCATATGAGAAGTTCCACGTGCTAAGATTGTTTGAGGCTTGTAAACGATTCCTGGTATGAGCGTACGTGGCACTCCCATTAAAAGACACGTTGAGCCAACTATTACGATAGCTGAGAGACACATTCGGTGAAAGGTTGTATGTATGGGTTACATTACGGTCAGGAATAGCCGTACGATTTAGGTTTACCTATCCTACATGATGATCGTAACTGCCTTGTACCGCCCCACTCACATCCCATCGATTAAGTGTGTCGAGGGCAACGTTGAACATGACTCCAAGATTTCCTCCCCAATTTCCATTGATGTTCTCGGGACGGCTGATGCGTCCTCCCGTTAGTTCATTATAGGTAACAACGTTGCCAATAGAATTGCCTGTACGACGAAGGCTGGCATTAGTGTTGAGACTCCAATGACGACTGGCCTTGGGAACAACAAAACCCATACTGTCAGTAATCAAATCCATGCGGCGTTGAAGCATAAAGTTTAAGTTCACGTTGGTAGTAAATGAAGGTTTAAGCCCAGGATTACCCATACTTACTGATAATGGATTTGTATCATCGTAAATGTCGAGCAGCTGCGTGATAGAGGGTTGCGAACTGGATCCCCGTACTGTCAGGCGCAAGTTCGATTGCTGGTTAAACCGATAATTCAAGTTAACTGTTGGCGACACGTTCATCACATCACGTACCGTATCAACCGGAATACCAAGATACTGTTGGACAAAGTGGGAACGCTGGGGCTGAATCGTAATACCAGCATTAAGATTATATTTCTGTCGATTCACCCTAAGCTGCAGTTCCACATTATGGTTATATTCCGTTCGCTCAGAATAGCGGCTGAGCGCGTCGCTGAGATAGCATTCGTAGGGATTGTCAAGATAACCAAAAAGGCGTGTCCAGTCACGATACTGTTGCAATACATCGTTAAAGGCTTCGCTCGAGAATTCAGGAAAATCATAGGTTGACGGATCGCTTTTCTGATGATTGTAGCTGTAGTTGTAGCTCAACTGCAGGTAAATTCCTTCCTGCCCTACCATCTGTCGGCCACCACCAAATGGTCCGCGGCCTCCTCCACCAAATGAGCCACGACTTCCACCACCACCAAATGGCCAACGGGTACGCTGCAACGAATCTTGCTCTGTGTTTTTTCTTTTGAAGGTATAAATTGGTTCTGTATACGTTGCTCCAATCGACCAACTCAAATTATCAGATGGAGAGAGTGTATAACGGTTAGTCTGATAAGTTGAGTCAATACCACTCTGGTCAGGAGTGAGATAAAGATGCACTGCCGAGAGGCTTGCATTGCTATTCTTGCCGTTTCGATAGTTAAAGTTCGAGGTAAGCGCAATATTCCTGCCCTTGTTTCCAAAACGATGGTATAATTGCAATTGCGAGCGCAGGTTTTTGTTGCTACTGTATCCAGAAGACTTATTCTGTCGGCCATTCACAATCAGTCCTTGCTGATCCATGCTATTAAGTCCTTCATTGCTCAATGGGTCTTCAACATAATCGAAAGGATTAACATTGAAGCTAGCTGATGTGGAAAAGCTACGGCTGTCGTTGGTTGAAAAACTTAAATTTGGACGGAACGAGAGAGTTGTCTGCCTATCAATGTTCCACTGTAGATTCATGTCGCCTGTCCAGTTATCCGTTCGCGAATAGCTTTGGTTCACACTATTCGAAAACGCGCCCCCACGTGTATTAACAAAGTTTTCTGAGCCCGTACGGTTCCAATTGTCAGCATCGTTGTGGTTCCACGTCACACGACCATTCACTTTCAGATTCTTATCATTCTCATAGCTAACATCAAGAGCAGCTGTTTTCGCATGACGTTGTCCGTCACGATTGCCTCGTCCTCTTCCGCCACGCCCTGAGAAATTCCTGTCATTCACGTTGTTCGCATTACCCATAAACGTATAGCGCGTGGCTCCAAAAGGTTTCATAGCGGTCAATCTTACGCCATATCGGCCATTAGTTCCAATACCAACATCAGGATTCGCCTGTAATCCATTACGCATGCTGCGTTTGGTAACGAACTCCAGTACAAAATCATCGTTTCCATCGTCAACACCTGTCATACGCGAGAGATCGCTTTTCTCGTCATAGGCTTTCACCTTATCAACCACATATGATGGTAGGTTTTTCATGACCGCATCATTGTTACCAGTCATAAAGTCACGGCCGTCCATTTTGAACCTTCTCACATTCCTGCCATTAATTGAGACACTGCCGTTGTCGTCAACCTTTGCACCTGGCAGCATCTCGACGAGAGACTCAATGACAGAACCCTCGGGCACCCGGAAAGCATCAGCGTTATATACCACTGTATCATCTTTGATGACCATCTTAGGCAAATTAGCCGTAATCACTGCCTCATTTATCTCAACCGTCTCAGATTTCATCTGCAAATCACCAAGCGCCAATGACTGGCTACCCGACTTACTAAAGCTCTTCATCAACTTCTCATACCCTAAAAAAGAAACTTTCAGCACATAGCTACCAGAACCGACACGTGTAAATGAGAATCTACCACGTTCGTCTGAAAGTGCGCCTGCAACGAAAGTCGTATCAGCCTTACCACTTTGTTTGACTTGTACTTTATATAATTGGAGTGTGGCTTTTTCCATCGGCTGACGGCTCTGAACATCCATAACTCTACCAGTCAACAATTCAGACTGGGCAACGACAGGAATGGAACATGTCAGAAAGAGCATGATGAGTGCTAGAAAAAGCCGTTTGAGCATAGTTGATAATTCTAGTTTCAAATAAATACTGTTTCTTTGACGTACATAAATATGAATTGTTTAATCTATAACAATGTTATTAACGTTCATTGTGAAACAAATATCAGAATCCCCTCTTGATACGACTTTGAAATATGTAATTACTTCATTTTGTAAAGCAATTCCTTAATCACAAATTCATTTATTTAGCTTTACGCTCACGACTTTATACTCAAATCTTCGAACTTATTACTCCTCCACTTTTTTACTTGAGCAGTTTTTCTATCTGGCTATCCATCGCCCATGGTAAGATCCTTTCCAAATGAGTTTTCATTCGTTGAAACGATTCCTCAGGCGTGCGCTCACACTCACACACATCGTTACCGTAAAGCCGCTCAGGAGTATTAAGTAGCGACCATCCCCAACCATACTCCCGATTGTGTTTATCAAGCGGATAGACAAAATCTTCTGTCACTATTCGGCAAGCCATCTGCAGACGCGTAATATAACTGTCGAAACGGCTTCGCATCTTAGGCCCGGTAAAACCACATAGGGAACGCAATTCACGAGTAATCAGACTTCCATGCTCATTCAGAGTGAAAAGTATAGCCTCTTCAATTGAACCTTCTTGCGGCTCAGGATAAGAATGGCGACGATAATTACAGAAATCGGGCCACCAATCCATACTCACGAACCCTGCGTGTTTGTTGAAAAACTTTCCATAAACACAACCGCCCTCAGTGACAATCTCACCCTTCCACTTCCACAACGGCCAATCCCAGCCGCCATCAGGCAATAGTACATACCGACAATCTTCGTCTACAACGCCCTCAGCAGAGAACCCACTAATGCCACTCTCCAATAAAGGAAGAAAACCCTGTTTTTGAATATAGGCAATCAGTTGAGCCGCACTGTAAATAGGACTGGCGTCTTCAGAAGTACTCATATACAAAAAATTATTGAACGTCTTATTCTGATAACTTAAACCTGTTGTAGTTCATGAATTATTGTAACTCAGCATCCAACCAGAACAATAATGCCACAAGAGATGCATTCCAATTAATGGCTACTTCGTTGGAGGCATATGAACCAACATCATCTAAATAAGACTCATCAGGATAGTTGCTCGGATACGACAGATTACCCGACTCTCTATCCTGTTGGCCAGGATTAGGACCTCCAACAAGCATACCAGGGAATGGTGCATCGATACCATCACTAGCGGAAATACGGTGATGAGGATGCTGTGGGCTCTTAACGCCAAAGCCAGTAATAAAGCAATACCCTGTGGCATTACGCCCCATCAGATAATCAGCATTCTGAAGTGCATAGTGCAGATAATGACCTTGGGCAATGTAACGGTCGGCATAGAGAAGCGCGACACCTGAGCAACAACATCCCTCAGCCAAGCACCCCCAACCAAAATCACGCGGCTGGTTACCAAAAGAGGACTGGAAACAGGAGGAAGGAACAACAGCAACAGTAGCATCGGCATATGCTTTCAGTTGTGCAAGCATCGTCTTACGCACATCACAATCAGGTGCTGCAAGCCACGAGAATGCAGCAAGACCAGCAACATTCCCCCAAGTCGGCACGTTAAAGCGCTCGGGCATGAAAGAACGTACATCTTTCAGATATGCTTCATCTGCAGTCAAAAGATAAAGCTCTGTGGCTGCCCAAAAACGCTCATCGGATGCTTGATTGTCGCCATACGTACCTGTAAGGACTGCAGGCTGAAAATTGCTGTTGAGTATTTCTTGCTTATAGAATGCCTGCTCATGTTTTTTTGCCCATACGTATGCTTGGCGTGCCGCAATCTCTGCTTGTAATGAGAATTCAGCATAGTCACGATTGCCTTTCATTATTCGTGACGCCTGTGCCATGACTGCAGCAAAGTCGAGCGTTGCAGTTACACTCTTTGCCACAACATAACGTGGCTGACGGCAATCAATAGGAATAATAAAATCTTCAAAATTAGGGGTGGTAAGTTTATGATAAACTCCACCATCGTTAGGATCTTGCATTGTAAGCATCCAACGAAGGTTAAACATCAGCTCGTCTAGAATATCAGGTGTAGAATTTCGACTCTCTGGGATATTAGTATCAAGATTGGAGAAGTATGCTTTGTTCTGTTCATATGCCTGGAACATTATAGCGACAGAGAATGCTGAATTGACAATATACTTATTGTAGTCTCCAGCATCATACCATCCTAAGGGGGAACTGATTATGCTTCCAGCAGGACGCTCCACGGATGCAGCAGATGGATGAATAAACACACGTGTATCAGGATGGCCTGCAGGACGCGCATACATTCCCGCATATTCTTTTTCAACAGGAACGCCAGAACGAATGAGATAAAACAACTTGAGTGCTGCAACCGAAACATCGTGCAAAGCTTGTGGAACAACACGAAAGTCCGTGTTATATCGCCCACAATGCAGGGTGTAAGTCCCGGGCCGTTGAATAGAAGAAACATTAACTATATAACGCTTTCGCTTTGACCATGGAGAAACGGCAGTCCTCGTCACGGTTGGTGTAAGTACAACCTGACCATCAGCATTGGTCACTTTCATTTTATCATTAACTTGCAATCCCTCAACTACAAGCACTTTCTCTTGATGTGGATAATACCCCACCTGATTGAAAAACACTTTTGTCTCATCTTTTGCATACACCCGTACAAAGCAAAGAATGAGGCCTAAGATGAACAACCTTCTCATCTTCATATAAATTATATATGGAAAAAACTTGTATTATCTAGCCATACGATAAATAGCCTCCATATCGTCAGCATATAACACCTTGAAACTGCCTGTGGTTGCGGTAAAGTCTCTACTGCACTTGCGCACCATCTCGTGTATTTCTTCATCTGTGATTTCACGACCTATCAACTCATGAATATTCACAGGCATTCCTATGTTACGATAGAATATCTCCATAGCCTCTATTCCACGCAAAGCCGTTCCTTCTGGATCTGTGAAATCGTTTGGTACATTCATTACATTCACAGCAAATCTTACAAAACGGCTTATGTTCTCATGGCAAACATACCGCGCCCAGCTAGGCCAGATAGCAGCAAGCCCTGCACCGTGCGTAACATCAAACATACCACTCAACTCGTGCTCCAGTTGATGGGTTGCCCAATCATCTCGCATTCCACAACCAGTAAGTCCATTGTGAGCCACACTGCCGCCCCACATTATCTGAGCACGATTACGATAATCCTCAGGATCCTTCAGCACAACAAAAACGCAGTCCTTCATTGTACGCAGGACAGCCTCAGCAAGAGCATCGGTGAGTGTCATATCGTCATCATGTGAGAAATAGCGCTCCATGGTGTGCATCATCATATCAGTGACGCCAGCTGCTGTCTGATAAGGCGGTAGCGTGAAGGTACGCTCAGGATTCATAATAGCAAATTTCGGACGAGAGATATCATTGGAGTAGCCCAATTTCACATCACCATCCTCATTCGTAATCACACTAGCCTCGCTCATCTCGCTGCCTGCAGCAGGAATGGTGAGTACGGAGGCCACAGGAAGACAACACGTGGCGTTAGCCTTGCCCAAATAGAAGTCCCATACGTCACCATCATATAGCGTTCCGTATGCTATTGCCTTCGCAGAATCAATGACACTACCGCCACCAACAGCCAACAGAAAATCTATTTGACTGGAGCGGCACAGACTAATCCCCTCGCGTACCTTTGACAGACGAGGATTGGGAACCACACCGCCCAAACGCTCAACGTAAAGTCCTGACTCAGTGAGTAAACGACAAATCTTCTCAAGTAAACCTGAGCGAATAGCACTCTGGCCACCATAGTGGACAAGTACGCGGTTTCCACCATATTTCTTTACCAATGAAGCAACTTTTTCTTCAGATTGTGCACCAAAAACGACTTCTGTAGGTGCATAATAATTAAAATCTTTCATTTCAGAGATTGTTTTGGTTGGTTATTATCAAGATTGTATTTGCAAAGATAAACAAAAAGATGAAAGAAATCATTCTTTTCAGCATAAAAAACTAAGTATTTTTTTGCAACATACTATTTTTTGCAATTCCGACTTTTATTATGCACTCTGATTTAGAAGAACAAACTATCATCCTGCTATGCTAAAGAAAAACAAACAATCCTTTTGCATTTCCCATGTTTTTTATGTAACTTTGCGAGTGAAACGCATTATCTATGCATATAAGACTATGAATCTCATAGAAATCAATTCACTATCCCATCCTGGCGTTGAGGCCTTCAGCTCTCTGACAGAAGCCCAGCTACGCAACAGGCTTGAACCTAAAAAAGGTATCTTTATTGCCGAGAGCCCTAAGGTTATCCATGTGGCCCTTAACGCTGGCTATACACCATTGGCAATCCTCTGTGAGCAACGCCACATAGAAGGTGATGCAGCTACGGTCATCAACCGTTGCGGTGATATTCCCGTCTATACAGGAAGTCGTGAATTGTTGGCGCAACTAACTGGTTATCAGCTTACGCGAGGCGTATTGTGCGCTATGCGGAGAAAGGCGCCTAAAACTGTTGAGGATGTTTGCAAGAATGCATCTCGTGTAGTTGTCATCGACGGTGTGGTAGATACGACTAACATTGGTGCAATCTTCCGTTCCTCAGCTGCATTAGGGATCGATAGCGTACTGCTCACGCCAAACTCATGCGACCCACTAAACCGGCGCGCCATCAGGGTATCCATGGGAAGCGTATTTCTTGTTCCCTGGACATGGATTCATGAGCCTATTAGCAGTTTACGCGCTATGGGATTCAAGACCGTAGCAATGGCGCTCACAGATAATAGTGTACCCTTGGACGATGAAAAACTTAAGTGTGAACCCCGGTTAGCCATAATAATGGGGACAGAAGGTGACGGACTTCCACATGAGCATATCTGTGATGCCGACTACGTTGTGAGAATACCAATGAGCCACGGTGTTGACTCACTTAATGTTGCAGCCGCTTCGGCAGTCGCTTTTTGGGAACTACGCACAAACAAACTTCAACAGAATCATCCGTAAAAACCACCAAACAGAAGCAATGGCAAAAATCATTTTGTGCATAGGAAGTAACAACCATGCGGCAGAGCACATGGCCAAAGCAAGACTCTTGCTAAGTGCCGCGTTTGAGGGCATTGGCTTTACTAATAATGTTCAGACAGAGCCCATTGGTGTTAATACACCTATGTACACAAACTGCATGGCTCAAGCTACCTCTACGCTTAACTACGATGAAATACGACGAGTCCTGAAAAGCATTGAGGCACAGTGTGGAGACGCACCAGATTTGCGCCAGAAGTGTGTCGTTAATATGGACATAGACCTTCTTCAACTTGGAAGGAAACGGTATAAGGCAGAAGACTGGAAACGGTATTACGTCAAGGAATTGAAAAAAGAATTAGATCAACTAACAGCAAAACAACCATGATAAGAAAAGCAGTTTTATTATCCGCCCTGGCTTTCGCTTGCATGACGACAAGTGCCCAGGACTTCGACAATTATTTTACAGGACAGACGCTCCGAATCGATTACACCTTTTCCGGTAATGCCTCCAGACAAGACATTTACGTGGACAAACTGAATGTCAGCCCGAAATGGTTTGGCAAGCGCAAAAGGCTGGCAGAGCTGCCTGTAGAAGGTAATGGACAAATCACGGTGCGTGACCACCGTACAGGACTGGCTATCTATCGTAACTCTTTCTCAACCCTCTTTCAGGAGTGGCTGTCATACGATGAGGCAAAAACCATCAAGAAAAGCTTTGAGAACGTATTCCTCGTGCCAATGCCAAAGGACACGGTCGACATTACTGTTGATTTAAGAAATAACCGCCGCCAGATTATGGCAACGCTTACCCATACAGTTGCCCCGAACGACATTCTGATTCGCCACATCGGTGAACAAAACCTTACACCTTATGTCACCTTGCAACAAGCTGCCGACACAAGCAGATGCATACACATTGCATACGTAGCGGAAGGCTACCAAGAACAAGAGATGCAAACGTTCATCGATGACGCCAACATTGCCATGGAAGCTCTTTTCGCACACGAACCATTCAAAAGCTTGCGCAACCGTTTCCACATTGTGGCCGTTAAATCGCCTTCAAAAGATAGCGGAACAAGTGAGCCGGGCAATGGAATATGGAAACAAACTGCGCTGGGATCTCACTTTAACACCTTCTATAGCGACCGTTATCTGACAACGCTGAACCTAAAGGCACTACACGACTGCCTGGCTGGGATTCCATATGAACATATTATTGTTCTCGTCAATACTGACAAATACGGAGGTGGGGGTATTCTTAATTCCTACAACTTGTCGATGACCCACCACCGCATGTTCAAGCCTGTGGTCGTACATGAATTCGGACATAGTTTTGCAGGCCTCGCCGATGAATATGCCTACGAGCAGGAAGCCATACCAATGTACCCTACTGACGTTGAGCCGTGGGAGCCCAACATTACCACGCAAGTGAACTTTAACGCTAAGTGGAAGAATATGGTAGGCAAGGTCGACGGCGTAGGACTTTACGAAGGTGCCGGCTATAGTCTGAAAGGCGTTTACCGTCCTGAGCAAGACTGCCGTATGCGCACGAACGAAAATCCTACTTTCTGTCACGTGTGTGAAAAGTTTATTCGCGAGATGATTGACTTTTATACGAAATAAGTATTCTCAAGGAATAGCGGTATAAAATAAAAAGGAGATTATTTGCCAACAAGAAATAGTAAGTATTAATATTAAGGTATCAAGAAATGCCCATTAAGAATAACGAATGTTGCTCTATAAATGTAAAGGACAATTCTACGCTTGTAGAGGGCTGCTCTATGAATCCAGAAGGCTGCTCTAATCAATGGAAATCAGCTTGACACCGAATTTAAGGCATATGTATTACTCTCCGTAATCGTAATAATACCAATACGTGCTTCCATAGACATTACGAAGCACGTTTTTTCTTGCCTCTGGTTGTGGTGCAGTCTTCTCCATACGCTGATAATCGACATAGTCAGCCTCAAGAACGTTGCTCCGATAAATAATAATTGGATTGGACCGCAGATGGGACAATAGAATGAGAGCTTCACGATAATGCTTGGGCAAGTGTTCCGACTCCACAGAGTAATACCGCATCAGATGTCGTGCGAACAAATCGAGATTTTTATCCATAAGGTCTGCACAGAGCACACGGTCTTTGTCGTCGGCAGGAAGCATCTTCAATGAGGCCGAGCGGCCGGAAAGGGGATACTCAAAAAGGCAATCAGCCAACTTCCCCTGCTTATAAAGAGCATATGCTCGCAATGTAGTCAGTTCGTCGTTTGTATGGTACGACTTTTTGCCTACTTCAAGAGCAGTTGAATAATCACCCTTATCAATAGCCCGTTTTGCCTTGCCGCAATAATAGTCAAGTTCATCAGGTACAAAAATTATGCCGACGATGAATAAAATCACCGTCAGGCATAATAAACGTTTCCATACTTTGGGCAGGTCCAGAAGAATCAATTGCCTATTATCTAATGTTGGTTATCAATTCTTCTTAAGCACCACCGCTGAACGTGCGGGAATATAGAGCTTAAGCCACTCTTTATGATCATTCACATAAAGTGGATCGAAGTTCGTAAAGTGAGTCATCGTATCGTCAGCAAGTCCATTGCCGCCAAAATCTTTCGAGTCGGTGTTGAGCACCACATCGTAGCTGCCCGTAGGCACAAGGAATCCATAATCGGTAAACGACTTGTTAGGACTGAAGTTGAATACGAAAATCAAATCACCACGCTTGAAGGCGAGAATCTGATCACCATCATTGTGCCAAATCTCCTCCACAGGTGTCTTATTGAAGTTCTTCTGACTCTTGATGACGCTAATCATCTCGCGGTCGAAATCTCCAAGCCAATGGTAGCAAAGCTCTTTGTTGTCGACGAGATTCCACTGTCGGCGCGCATACTTATGGCTCCATCCGTTGCCCTCGCGTGGGAAATCTATCCACTCGGGATGTCCGAACTCATTTCCCATGAAATTAAGGTAGCCTCCATTAATGGCTGCAGCGGTGACCAGACGAATCATCTTGTGAAGTGCAATACCACGATGGGCAACCTCGTTCTCATCGCCTTTCTTGAAATGCCAGTACATATCGGCGTCAATGAGACGGAAGATAATGGTCTTATCGCCCACCAATGCCTGATCGTGGCTTTCGCAATAGCTAATGGTTTTCTCGTCCGGTCGACGGTTTTTCACTTCCCAGAAAATGGAACTGGGCTTCCAATCCTCGTCTTTCAGTTCCTTAATGGTTTTAATCCAATAATCGGGAATATTCATGGCCATACGGTAGTCAAAGCCGAAGCCTCCGTCCTCAAACTTGGCAGCAAGTCCAGGCATTCCGCTCACTTCCTCGGCAATAGTAATGGCATGAGGATTCACCTCATGAATAAGTTTGTTTGCCAATGTAAGGTAACAGATGGCATTGTCGTCCTCTCCACCATTAAAATAATCTGCATAATTAGTGAAGGCCTCACCCAGTCCATGACTATAATACAGCATCGAGGTAACACCATCAAAGCGGAATCCGTCGAAATGGAACTCCTCAAGCCAGTATTTACAATTGGAAAGCAGGAAGTGCATCACCTCGTCATTGCCATAGTCAAAGCAGAGGCTGTCCCATGCTGGATGCTCGTGTCTATCACCGGGATAAAAGAACTGATTTGGATCGCCCGCCAAATTACCAAGACCTTCCACCTCATTCTTTACTGCATGGCTGTGCACAATATCCATAATGACGGCAATTCCGTCCTGGTGGGCTGCATCAATGAGTTCCTTCAATTCCTCAGGTGTTCCAAAACGACTGCTAGCCGCAAAGAAACTGCTCACATGATAACCAAACGACCCATAGTAAGGATGTTCCTGAATAGCCATTACCTGGATACAATTATAGCCGTCTTTCTTGATACGCGGCAGCACATTCTCACGGAACTCTGTGTAGGTGCCAACCTTCTCCGCATCCTGTCCCATACCTATATGGCACTCATAGATGAGCAGAGGATTTGTCTTTGCCTTAAAACTCTTTTTCTTCCACACATACGGTTTTTCGGGATTCCAAACCTGAGCAGAGAAAATCTTCGTCTCTTCATCCTGTACCACACGGCGGATCCATGCAGGAATACGCTCGCCCTCACCACCATTCCAGTGAACATGCATTTTGTACAAGTCACCATGTTTCAAGGCTTTCTCAGACAGTCGGAGCTCCCAATTGCCTGTTCCTTCTATACGCTTGGCTTTATAACGGTCAGTTTCTTGCCAGCCATTGAAGTCACCAACAAGGTAGATTTCGGTTGCATTAGGCGCCCACTCACGGAACACCCACCCTTTAGCAAGTTTGTGCAGTCCGTAATACTCGTGCCCGTTGGCGAAATCGGTTAGTCTACGTTTACCTTTCTGAGTGAGTTTCCCAATTTCCCACAACGCATGATCGTGGCGACCTTGGATTGCAGCCTCGAAAGGTTCCAACCACATATCGTTCTTCACAAGTCCTATATGCTGCTTGGCAGCAGCTTTGGAAGTCTTATGGGCGGCCTCCACCTTTCCCGTAGCTTTCTTGTTAACCATGGTTTTATGCTTTTACTTTGAATATTGCTTTTTTAATTTCTTTCTCCATTGAGATACAAGGAGCATGACCGTCTTGTGGGAAGAAAATAGCAAACATACCTGGTGTGCATGTGATATAATCCTGCGCAATAATACCGGGTATCTTTGTAATGTCCTTCTCCTCATTATACTCAGCCTTTGGCAAGTCTGTGCGCGGCGTATAGCCATAGGTCTCTAACGTGCTCAGTGGGATTTGGATGTCTATCATCCGGTTGTGCGTCTCCATTACAGCTTCATCTGGAGCTTTCCCTTTAGCTGTTGTCAGGTTCAGGAACAGGTCATTTCCACAAATGGGATACTTACCCTCTTCCAACTTATTCAGGTCGTTTTCCTGAAGAAACTTAATTACCTCCTTGAACAAAGGGTTCAATGCCTCATACTTGCTCAAGTTGTCAAGCGTGTCTACTACCATCTAAATATCAATTATTAATGTCAATTATCAATTATCTTTCTTCCTCGCTCATATACGCCGCTTTCTTTCAAACGGCCGTTTCTGTCTTTAATCACAAACTTACCATCACGTCTGTCATCAACATATGTTCCCTCGAAACGGGTACCATCTTTCTCTTCCTCAATGGCTGGTCCGTTGCGCTTACCGTCTTTGAAAATACCTTTGAACTTCATTCCATCTTTAAAGTGGATGATAACTTCGCCATGAACTTTTCCATTATTGAAGTTTCCATCAAACACGTCACCGTTCTTTTTCGTCAGTTTTCCGTGTCCGTTCTGCTTGTCATTCTTCCATTGACCCGTATAGACGTCACCGTTCTTCCAAACAAGTGTACCTTGTCCAGATTTGTCACCCTCACTGAAATGGCCCGTGTATTTATCACCATTGGCATACTTGAAAATACCTTCTCCGGTACGCTCTCCCTGAACATAATCGCCTTCATAGACATCACCGTTCTGGAACTTATAGATTCCCTTACCGTGTTGTATGTCATCCTTCCAGTCGCCTGTGTACACGTCGCCATCGGCATATTTATTTGTTCCCTTGCCATTGCGCAGGTTATGTGCCCACATCCCATTGTAGGTTGTGCCGTCATTCCAGTCGAAAATACCACGGCCCCACTTCTCGTCAAATTTCCATTCTCCATCGTAGTATTCACCGCCCGCATATGTATATTTCCCCTTACCGTTACGATGATCCTGGTACCAGTTACCTTCGTACTTGTCACCATTATAATAATACATAATGCCATGCCCCTGCTGATAATCGCGGAACCACAGTCCTACATATTTATTATTATTCATGAAATAGAAAGTTCCTTGACCGTGTTGCTGGTCCTGGAACCACTGTCCTTCATATTTCTCACCGTCAGAGAAAGTATAGACACCATACCCCTGACGCCTTCCACGGACATACTCGCCTTCGTAAGTATCTCCATTCTTAAAAACTGTATTGCCTTTACCATGGGGTTTGCCGGCAACCATTTCACCTTTGAACTCGCCTCCGTCACGCGTCACACATGAGCCCATGGATATCTTCTGGGCACTGCTGTAAAGCGGAAACAACAGCATTATTATTGATAGTATATTTGACTTCACCTGATATTCGTTTTAGTTTCAACTGACAAAAATAAGAAAAAAATGCTATAGTCCAAAATCTGTTTACAAAATTTTTATTACTTTTGCACAAAACCTCATAAAACACATGAAATTTATTGCCATCATCCCTGCCCGATATGCTTCGACACGATTTCCGGGCAAACCATTAGCTTTACTTGGAGGCAAGCCTGTCATCCAACGAGTACATGAACAAGTGAGCAGTCTCATTAGTGAAGTTTACGTTGCCACCGACGATAAGCGCATCTTCCAAACTGTTACCGAATTCGGAGGAAAAGTTGTCATGACTTCCGACAAGCATAAAAGTGGTACGGACCGTATCGAGGAAGCATATCAGACTATTGGCCAACACTTTGATGTAGTACTTAACATTCAAGGCGATGAGCCGTTCATCCAGCCCTCACAAATAGAGACTGTATGCAAGTGCTTTGACGACCCAGCAACTCAGATTGCAACTCTCGGAATGCCTTTCAAAAGTATAGAGGGGCTTGAGAATCCCAATTCACCTAAGATTGTCGTAGACAATAATAACTATGCTATGTATTTCAGCCGGTCTGTCATTCCTTATTGCCGCGGTATTGACCGAAAACAATGGCTCTCTAGTTATCCTTATCTAAAACACATCGGACTCTACGCCTATCGCTCAGAGGTATTAGCCCAGATTACATGCTTGCCACAATCGTCTTTAGAAATAGCGGAGAGTCTTGAACAATTGCGCTGGCTTCAGAATGGTTACCGTATCAAGGTTGGTCTGACTGATATCGAGACTATTGGAATAGATACGCCTGAGGATTTGCACAAAGCAGAGGAGTTATTACAGAAACTGTTGATGAAAGGGTAACTAGAACCATAAGCAGCATTAACAACACATATAAATGAAAAGAGCCTGGAGGTAATAAACACACAGGCTCTTAAAGGAATACTACTGCTACTGCAATTTTTGTGTGAGACTACTGTGCTATTCCACAGGATTATTCTGCTCGAACAATGTCATGCGCTCTTCCAGCTGGTCGTACTGATGGTCCTCAATGAATGACGTACATACGCGCAGTCCCTCCTGATGGCTACCTGTGGTAACCAGACATATTGCACTAACACCATAGTACATCAACTCGTGAGCTAGTTTGCCACTAGTCATACCGGGATAGCCAATAGTGAAATAGAAACCGTCTGCAATAGGCTCATCAAGATCGCGGTCATAAACTACGTAGAACTTGTGACGCAGGAAGATTTCCTTCAACTTGTGAGCACGTTCGCCATAGACCTTAATCTCGTTGCGGAAATCGAACTCTCCGTCACATGCTGCCTTAAGCATGGCTGCCATGGCATACTGAGCACTATGACTCGTACCTGAAGACAAAGCATAGAGCATACGGGTAGAAAACACCAAGCCAAAAGGCAGTCCTTCGTAACGGGCAGCAAGCGCGTCAAAATGACGATGGAAAAGTTTGTCGCTGATGCAGACGACACCGATACGCTCTCCTGCATAACTGAATGCCTTTGAACCACTGATGAGCAGCATGTAATTGTCGGTATAGCGTGCAACGGTGGCCTGATAAGGGGGCTGGAAAGGTGTGCTAAGGTCTTTGCGGAAATCCATTGCAAAATATGCCAAATCTTCCATGATGATGACATCATACTGGTTGGCGAGCTTACCAATAGTATTCAACTCATCTTCATTGAAGCAAATCCACGACGGATTGTTTGGATTGGAATAGACGATAGCGCAGATGTTTCCCTCCTTCAGATAGCTCTCCAGCTTGGGACCGAGATTCTCACCACGGAACTCATATACATCGAAGGTTTTATACTTAACACCCATTACCTGTAGCTGCATCTTTTGCACAGGGAAACCGGGGTCGATAAAAAGCACAGTATCTTTTTTCGGGTTGGTCTGTGAGCATGTAAGGAACGAAGCAAAAGTTCCCTGCATGCTACCCACAACAGGTACACAACCTTCAGGATTGATATCTACGCCAATGAAAGCTTTGACAAAACGCGATGCCTGTTGTTTGAGTTCCGGAAGCCCCTGAATGTCGGGATAGCTGTTGGCAATACCGTTCCGCAATGCATTGATCTGTGCCTCCACACCAGCTTTTGCTGCAGGTAGACCCGGGATGCCCATCTCCATTTTGATGAACTCAACCCCACTTTCTTGCTCGGCAAACTGAGCCACGCGTTTCACCTCACGAATAGTTGCCTTGGCAAAATCCTGAATGCCAAACTCACTGATAAGATTGTCAACAATTTCTTTCTTAATAGGAGTTATCATATTCTACTATTAATATAAAATAAGTAATGATGACTACTTCTGAGCCTCACGACCGATAGCGAGAGCCTTAATGTTGGCGTCAACCACAGCCTCACCCTTTCGACCAAATACACGACGGATGGCATCCTCGAGTTTATTGTACTCAATGCCAAGAGCCTTCTGAGCTGCACCAAGAAGAATAACATTGGCCGAGCGGGGCACACCATTTTCCTTTGCGGCTTTCTCGATGTCAAGAATAATCACGTTATCAACTTTTTCCAAGTCTTTCATCACCACATCCATATCGGGATAATTGGGGATGTTCACGTAAGGAGCACTCGACGTGATAATCCATCCGTTCTTATTTAAATAAGGCAGATAGCGCAAAGCCTCCATGGGCTCCATCGAAATAATGACATCGGCACCACCTAAGGCAATAAGATCACTACGGATGGGATCGGACGAAATACGAAGATTGGACTGCACGTCGCCACCACGCTGCGACATTCCGTGCACCTCAGCCTGCTTAATGTAGAGGTTCTCCTTCAGAGCTGCCTCACCAATGATGGTAGCAATAGACAAGATGCCTTGTCCGCCTACTCCACACAAGATAATATCTGTTTTCATGCCTTGTTCTCCTTTGCTTTCTTTTGTTTCAAATGGCGCTGCAGGGTCTGCATACACTCGCGGCGCGGAATAATCACACTCGTACCATGATAGTTGATCTCATCACGCAGAATCTGCGTAATCTCAGGCATATTTTTGGGCAGGGGGACGACCACCTTAAGGTGCTCGTCTGACATACCTAAACCACGGCAGATAGCCTCGAACTTATTGGTGCCAGCTGAGTCCTGACCACCTGTCATCGCAGTTGTAAGGTTGTCGCTGATAATGACAGTGATGTCAGCGTTCTCATTAATAGCATCAAGCAAACCTGTCATACCCGAGTGAGTGAATGTAGAGTCGCCGATAATGGCTACAGAGGGCCACTGACCTGCATCGGCAGCACCTTTCGCCATAGTGATGCTGGCACCCATGTCGACACATGAGTGAATAGCCTTATATGGAGGAAGGAAACCAAGTGTATAGCAGCCGATATCACCAAAGACACGAGGATTATCGTATTCACGAAGCACCTCGTTGAGTGCGGTGTACACATCACGATGGCCACAACCCTGACAAAGCATTGGCGGACGTGCTACAACATCGTTGCACTTCTCGTAATTAGTGGCCTCGGGAAGACCAAGAGCACGTTTCACAAAATCAGGATTCAACTCGCCTGTACGTGGGAGTTCACCCGTGAGGCGCCCCTTAACATTCTTTCCGAATGGAATAACACCACGCACCATATCCTCGATGAAGGGCTGTCCTTCCTCGATAATAAGCAATTCGTTGGTGGCATCGGCCAACTGACGCACCAACTTTTTAGGAAGCGGATACTGGCTGATTTTGAGTACAGGATAATCACATCCGTTCGGAAAACACTCCATGAGGTAGTTGTATGCAATACCACTTGCAACAATACCAAGTTTGTGGTTTGGCCCATCAACATACTGATTGTATTTGCTCTCAGCAGCCATCTGCTCGAGCTCACCCTGTTGCGCAGTCACCTCATCGTTACGACGACGGGCGTTAGCAGGCAGCAGTACCCAATTAGCTGCTACGGAATTATAGTTCATCTCGTTCTGAGGACGTGCATTATCAGCAATCTCCACAACAGCACGAGAATGTGCCATACGCGTAGTAACTCGCATTAGCACGGGCAACTTCATACGCTCCGACAGTTCGTAAGCCTCAGCCATCATGTTGTAAGCCTCCTGCTGCGAGCTTGGCTCGAATGTAGGAATCATGGCGAACTTACCATAAAAACGGCTGTCCTGCTCGTCCTGTGATGAGTGCATCGAAGGGTCATCAGCAACTAGCACGATAATACCTCCATTTGTACCTGTCATTGCAGAGTTAACAAAGGGGTCTGCGCATACATTTAGTCCAACGTGCTTCATACAAACGAGGGCACGCTTGCCCATATACGACATTCCGAGGGCGGCTTCCATGGCCGTTTTCTCATTAGTAGACCAACGTGAATGAATTCCACGCTCCTTGGCAAGTGGCGACTCTTGAATGTACTCCGTGATTTCAGTCGATGGAGTACCAGGATAGGCATAGACACCGCTTAATCCGGCATCAATGGCACCTTGGGCAATCGCTTCATCACCTAAAAGTAACTTTTTCATTTTTAAGATTAGATTTTATAAGTTAATATTAAAGGGTTACAAAACTGTTACCTGTAACGGGCGGTATAAGGCATCGAGAAATTCATCAATGCGCAGGTTCCACTCACGGAAAGAGCGAACATCGTTCTTGCTCCATGCCGATCCAAAATAATAGGTGTACTTCTCACCAGGCTTCAGGCATTTTACGCCTACAGCATGGCCAGCATTTCCGTTCACAACCTCACGGTTCATAATACGCTTAGTGGTACATACCCCATTGGGGAAAAGAGCAGCAACATAAATTTGGAAATTCTGCCCCATAGGATTGTCGGTTGGATCTGCATAGGCTACATAGTCACGTTTGAGCTCTACACTCTGAAGGTCTTCTCCATGAAGAACAACACCTGCTGCCATGTGAGTTTTCTTTGTCAGACCATCGTACCAAACGGTACACTTATTAAAGTTTGAGCCTTTATCGAGACTTATGATGCGATGCTCAACCACATTGGGCTGTCCGTTGATAGTAGTAGGATTATAACTGACTCTTACGGTAAAACGCAAGGGACCGTTATCGAGAATCTCATAATCCTTATAACAATATGGAAGAATGAGTTCACCGTCATCGTCGAGTAAAGCCGGAGCGCCCCCACCAAGCGTAGGACCAACTTTGTAACAATCAAGTCCATAACCATGATCATAGTGATATGTCGTCTCCTGTTGAACTTTCAAAGCCTCGTCATCCTTTCCCTGTTTCTTTAGTTTCTGGATACGCTCATGGTTACTCAATTCAGTAACGTATCGCTTGTCAACCTCAAGGTCAGGTGTATTCTTTACCCATACGTCAACACCAAAAGCCCGCTCACCGCTACGCTGCAAGGCAGGACCATAAATACGGTAAGCAGTACGGTCGTTCTCCCACGCAATGTCATCGACACGTTCCGGATACATCTTTCCTGCTACGAACACTTTCGGCTGCTGCGGAACACCCTTTGTTAATGTGAAAACAGCAGTTCCCAGAGGACGTACAGCTGCATCAATAAGTATTTTCCCATCATGGGTAATCTGATAGGAAGCCTCCTGACTTAAGGCGTTCTTGACAACAAATGTCTCACCTTTAGCCAATCCCATCTTTTGATAGACAATCTTGGCATCTATCTCTATCAGTTCTTGACGTTGTACATTCTCTGTGTTAGTAACCTTCACAGTTATATCGGCCGCATGGGCACATACTGGCAGCAGCAACATTGCCAGTGCCAATCCATACATTGATTTGTTCATGGTTATATTGTCTTTATTTTAGTTCTTTTTCGAAGAAATTAACGATTTGGCGCAACAGATGTGTGCGTGTATTTCCACCAAAAATGCTGTGGTTACGGTTTGTATAGATATTCATCTTGAAATCCTTGTCGGCTTGGACCAATGATTCTGTATACTCAAATGCATTTTGTGGATGAACATTATCATCAGCAAGACCATGGCAAATGAGTAATGCGCCTTGGAGTTTCTCTGCGCGATTTATAGGATTAATATCGTAGCCATCGGCATTTTCCTGTGGCGTGCGCATATAACGCTCTGTATAAACAGTATCATAGAAACGCCAGTCTGTAGGAGGCGCAACAGCCACGCCTGCCTTAAACACAGGTCTGCCTTCGCTCATCGACATCAGTGTGTTGAAGCCACCGAAACTCCATCCCCATATACCAATATTGTCTTTATCTACATATGGCAGAGAACCTAGATAAAGAGCCGTCTCCACCTGATCTTTAGACTCAAGATCACCCATACGCAAATAAATACACTTCTCGAATTCGGCTCCACGACCTCCTGTACCACGGCCATCTACACAAGCCACAATAAATCCCTGCTGAGTAAGATATTGGTCAAAGAGCGCACCTTGCCCCATCGAGCCAATACTCCATGAGTTGACAACCTGCTGACTGCCTGGGCCACTATACTGGAACATGATGACAGGATACCGCCTCGAAGCACTAAAGTTGGCAGGCTTAACCAACCATCCGTTCAGTTTTACTCCCTCACTCGTGGTGAATGAAAACAGCTCTTTTTGTGGTAGCGCATATGTCGCGAGCAGTTCACGAACATTCTTGTTGTCGATTAATGTCTTCAACGTGCGGCCATTATTGTCACATATAGCAAAAACCTGTGGCGTGTTAGAGTCGCTCCATGTATGCACAAAATACTTAAACGTCTTACTGAAAATGGCACTATTCCAACCCTCCTTCGGAGTCAAACATGTCACTTTTCCTTTTATGTTAGCAGAATAAACCTCACGGTTCATGGCATTATTTGCTGCAGCCTGGTAATAAGCAGTCTGGGTAGCATCATCGAATCCATAAACAGTAGTTACATCGAACTGACCATTAGTAAGGCGTTTCTGAAACTGGCCATTGGCAGAGTACAAATAAAGTTGCATGTATCCGTCTCTGTCACTAGAAAGAAGAATATGGTTATCGGTAATAATGGTATTGTTGAGCACACTCTCCTGTACATACTTATCCACTTTTTCCTTAATAAGCAACTGACTTACAGTTGAGCGTGGATTCACTGCATAAATATTCAACTCATCCTGATGTCGATTCATGGTATAAACGAGAATCTTATCAGCATTGTTTGTGGACTTAATGCGAGGCATGTAACCATCTGCGTCGATAGGCACGTCTAAGCGGCGAATCTGGTGACTCTTTATATCATAACTGAAGGCAGCAACAGCGCTGTTTTCTTCGCCAGCCTTTGGATATTTATAAGAATAAGCACCAGGATAGATTGCATTCTCCTTGATGGCTGGACGCATGCCCTGAAACATCTGCAGCGAATAAGTCTTTACTTTGCTCTCATCAAAACGTACCCAACAGATCATCGTGCCGTCCGCGTTGAATGTCATAGCTGAATTGTAGCCAAACTCTTCTTCGTAGACCCAATCAGGAATACCATTTATCACCTCATTGAACTTGCCGTCGTTAGTTACCTGACTCTCCGCATTGCCATACAAAAGTTTCACCAAATGGATATTATTATCACGAACGAAGGCTATTTGTGTTCCATCTGGCGACCATACTGGAGTCTGCTGCGGGCCATAATCGGAAAGTTTTTCCAACTTGCGAGTGCCAATATTATAAATGTAAAAAACTGCTTTGAACGAGCGCCGATAAACACGCTCTGTCTGGGTCTGGATAAGCATGCGCTTACCGTCAGGACTCATGATATAACCATCAAAACGGCCAATACGCTCACCTTGCGTGTTATTAATGTCGAAAAGCACACCACTCTGTTGGCCAGACTTATATGAATACTGCAAAATCTTACTTCCATCACTACTGATCTGGGCATAATTCTCTCCATCGGCAAGAGGTGTAACAGCACTGAGGCTTTCTGTACGGAACTTTCCACCTGTTACATCCTTTAAGGTCAGTTCTGTGGCTGCCTGTAATTGAATAAAACACATGAGGAAAACCGCACTAACAAGTATAAGCTTTGTTTTCATTATTCTTTGTTGATTATATGTTTTCAAGTGCAAATTTACAAAAAATATATGTAACAACAAAACCTTTGGAAAAATTAACGTAAAATTAATAGCTGTAGGCAACTCTATGTATTTTTTACTTAAGACTAATAAAAATGTGCCACTTATTTGTACAATCAAATCAATTGTAATCAGTTTCTAAATAATATAAAAACGCAAAATACTTGAGATAAATGCTATGAGTATTCTCCTTTTCATTAAATGAGAATGCAAATTTATGATTTACACAACAAATAATTCAGAATTTCTATGTACATTTGCACCAACAAAAAAATTCTTTTGTGACTAAACCATATAATGACTTCAGCACATGGATTAGGGGAAAATTCCCTTTTAAAGTGCAGAAAATATCTATCGATGCGGGATTCTCATGTCCGAATCGTGATGGCAACCTCTCAACAGGTGGTTGCACATTTTGTGATAACCGTACTTTTAATCCATCATATTGCGACAGGAAAAAGAGTATTGCAACTCAATTAGAAGAAGGAAAAGCATTCTTTGCCCGTAAATATCCTGAAATGAAATATCTAGCCTATTTCCAAGCATACACCAATACATACGCATCTGTTGAATCATTAAGAAGAATGCACAATGAAGCTTTAGGAATTATGGATGTTGTTGGTATCGTAATCGGAACCCGGCCTGACTGCATTTCTGATGAGATTCTCCACTATTTAGATGAACTCAACCATAAAACATTTGTATTAGTCGAATATGGAGTGGAATCAGCAAATGACTGCACTTTGAAACGAATTAACCGCGGCCACACATTTGAGTGTTCCCGTCATGCCATCCAAGAGACTCACAAAAGGGGTATTTTAACTGGCGCACATATTATCTTGGGACTTCCAGGTGAAGACGAGGAGGAAATTTTGCGCCAAGCTCCTATCATATCAGCTCTTGACATTGACATACTGAAAATTCATCAGTTGCAAATTATACAAGGTACGCATCTTGCTAAAGAGTACTTGGAAAAGCCTTTCCATGTATATAGTATAGATGAATATATTCAGCTGATAGCCAAATATATACAAAGATTAAGAAAAGATTTAGTTTTAGACCGTTTTGTATCACAATCGCCAACCGAATTGCTTATTGCCCCAAAGTGGGGACTGAAGAATTACGAGTTCACCAACTTACTTGACAATTACCTCTCCCGCAAACATATATATCAAGGTATGCTCTACAAACCTTTATAATCATCCAACTTCAACAGTCGTTCCATTCCAAATGTTGGATGGCGCCGCATAAAACGGTCTACACGCTTCACGTACGGGGTCTTAAATACTTGTTTTGAAAGCAGTTTGTTGGCAACCCACATTACCTTTCCCATATGAAGGTCTCGGTCAACCTGTGGACGTGACTCAAAATCACGTAAGGGATAAAGACTCAATAAATAAAAAGTAATGCAGTCAGGAACAATATACTCACGACTCATCATTTGTAACTGCTGTTGGGAGTAGCCATACCTTTGATAGAGAGGATAATCAGAGCCGAGATACTTATCTAATGAGATGCCAATTGATTGGTTGCCAATAACTATGCTTTGCGCAAAAGCCCCTATCTGTGCATAAACAGTTGGCACAGGGAAACCCGGCACAGCCTTTTCCAAACGGGAGAAAACCATATTTAGGTCTTTATCCAAATCATCGACTTTGGCATACATCGCTGCTACATCAGAAATAACTGTCTGAAGAGTTGTGTCCTGATAGAAACGCAAAAAACGATCATTGATATCGGGATCGTCTACAGAGCCAATCTGCAAAACCTTCTCTATCAACGTACGGGTTTCCATTGGATAATTCGTGTTCATCTGCTGTAATGCTGAAAAATCACCAGTCTGCATGTACAAACTCTGTAAGCGATCGTAGCGTTGAACCTCTATAGGTGCACGACCGTCTTCCTCTTCGCTGGGACGCAATTTCCACTCGCATCCATATAGCCAACAAAGCATTGCGAATAGAATAGTGTAAGTACAGACTAATTTAGATTTATTCATATTACTCTGCAAAAATACTAAAAAATATTGTATAATCCAAATTTTAAGCTAATTTTTTTAAATTTCAGCCAATAAAAAACAAAAATTTGTTAGTTTCTTAGCTTTCCATTATCTTTGCAGTCACTTCTATTCAAACACAACTACACATTTCTATGACAAACAAATTCATCAGTATTCTTATGTGCCTTATGACCATGAATATAGCAGAGGCACAAGATACGTTCAAGTTAACAGTTATTAACCCATCGAAAACTATCCGACAAAATGCCCCTATAATCTACCAGTTAAATGGGGACACTCGTTCTGCTCTCGTCATGCAAGACGGGAAAGAGATTCCTTGTCAACTTGACGATCTTGACGGTGACGGCCGTTATGACGAACTATGCTTCCTAACCACCTTAGGCAAAAAAGAAAAGCAGACTTTCAGCATTTCACTCTCCAACGAAGGCGCTCCGCGCACCTACCAGCCACAAGTATATGTGGAAATGATGCTGACAAACAAGAAAATTAAAGAGACTAACAAACAAGACCTATATATCTCGGAGTTGAGAGTCGACCGTGGCGTTAACCCATATTGGATGATTCACCATCATGGAGCTGCTTTTGAGAGTGACATGGTGGCTTACCGCATCTATTTTGATCATCGGCAGACCGTCGACATATACGGAAAATACAGGAAAGGCTTCGAATTGAAACAAACACAGTTCTATCCTGACGCAGAACAAAAAGCCGCAGGATTTGGCGATGATATTCTGTGGGTAGGCGAAACATTTGGACTGGGCACATTGAGGGGCTGGGACGGTGATAAACCTACGATGATTGCTGATGTTGAACATCGATCGCAGCGTATTGTCAGCAGGGGGCCACTGCGCACCATTGTAGAGGTGAAAGATGAGGGTTGGACACCACAAAACGGACAACAGCCTATCGATATGACGACCTACTACATATTATATGCGGGGCATCGTGACTGCCAGGTGGATGTTCGGTTCTCTCGTCCTGCTACCGACTATAAGTTCTCAACGGGTATTATCAATGTGAAAAACTCCAATGAATTTAGCGACAATAATGGTCTTCGAGGCTGTTGGGGCACCGACTGGCCTGTATCAGAAAAAGACTCTGCTGGTCATAAGCGCGAGACCGTGGGTCTGGGCATTTGTATACCAAAGGCAAACATTCTATCAGAACTACCTGCCAACAAAGATAATTACGGTTATGTCATAATTGTCCCCAATAACCGTCTCACCTATTCTATTGTTTTCGGTAGCGACAATGAGTCATTTGGTTACCATAGCGCTGATGCATGGTATGAATTCCTACGCAATTGGAAAAAAGAAATTGAGCAACCGTTAAAAGTAATTTCTAATACATAACTCATCCAAATTCCATATTAAACGGAATTATTGGGTTACTATATATTGATGTGAGGCTAACAGAAAACAATGTTAGCCTCATGTTTGTTATAAATTCGAGCTACCGTAAAAAGAAAGAACTGGTCATCATAAATGCCGAACTATCATTCAATTAGTCTTTAATTATGACTCAATCAGTCATTATTTGTGTTATTAGGCACTTATCAAAAACAAATCAACGAACCAAATTTTCATGAAATAAAAAAAGCATTCTCTGGATTGCTGGAAGTGCTCTCTATTTTGCTGGAAGTGCTCTCTATTTTGCTAGATGCGCTCTCTATTTTGCTAGAAGCGCACGCTATTCTGTTGGAAGTGCACTCAAGATTGCCGGAAGTGTATCCTACATATCATTTGCTATCATTCTTTTTTCTCATTCACGTTATCCTAAATATAATAAGGTGAAAAAACAACAGAATTGACGCAAACTAACTTTTTTATACTTATTTTCATTTTTTTCTTTCATTTTGTTTGATATTTCAAATATTTAGTTTACCTTTGCAAGCAGTTATCGCACACAGTGCAGACAAGCAGAAACAGACAAAAGGTATTAATTAACGAATAAAAAGATTGAAATTATGAATGCAGCAAAGATCGTAGAGGAACTCCAACAGAGATTCCCAAATGAGCCAGAGTATATTCAGGCCGTGTCACAGGTACTTCCAACTATCGAGGAAGAATACAACAAACACCCAGAGTTCGAGCGTGCCAATTTAATTGAGCGCTTGTGCATCCCCGATCGTATTATGGAGTTCCGCATCACATGGATTGATGACAAAGGAAACGTTCAGACCAATATGGGTTACCGTATTCAGCACAACAATGCCATTGGTCCATATAAAGGAGGTATACGTTATCACAAATCGGTAAATCTTGGTATTCTGAAGTTCCTTGCTTTTGAGCAGACATTCAAGAATTCACTTACCACATTGCCTATGGGCGGAGCAAAAGGTGGTTCCGATTTTTCTCCTCGTGGTAAGAGTGATGCGGAGGTGATGCGTTTCTGTCAGGCTTTCATGAACGAACTCTATCGCCATATCGGCCCTGACGAGGACGTTCCTGCTGGTGACATTGGTGTCGGCGGACGTGAGGTTGGCTATCTTTTTGGACAATACAAGAAACTCACCCATCAGTTCCAGGGTGTGCTCACTGGTAAGGGCATCCAATTCGGCGGTTCTCTCATCCGTCCCGAGGCAACAGGCTATGGCTGTGTTTATTTCCTCACTTCCATGCTGAAGACGCGCAACATTGATATTGCTGGCAAGAAAGTGCTTATTTCTGGTGCAGGAAATGTGGCTCAGTATGCTGCAGAAAAGTGTCTTCAACTGGGAGCTACTGTGCTGACCATGTCTGACTCAGATGGATACATTTACGACCCAGACGGAATCGATCGTGAGAAGCTTGACTATATCATGGAGCTTAAAAACGTGGAGCGCGGACGTATCAGAGAATATATCGACGAGTATCCTACTGCTGTCTACCACGAAGGAATGCGCCCATGGTATGAAAAAGCAGATATTGCTCTGCCTTGTGCTACACAGAATGAGATCAATGGCGATGAGGCTGCCGCTTTGATAAAGAATGGAGTAATTGCCGTTGCCGAAGGTGCCAATATGCCCTCATTACCAGAAGCTATCAAGATTTTCCAAGACGCTAAGATTCTTTATGCACCTGGAAAGGCAAGCAACGCAGGTGGTGTATCTGTATCAGGACTTGAGATGAGCCAGAACTCAGAGCGTTTAAGTTGGACAGCCAAAGAGGTAGACGACTATCTTAAGCGTATCATGAACGATATTCACGAGAATTGTGTGAAGTACGGCACTCAAGAAGACGGATATATCAATTACGTTAAAGGAGCAAACGTAGCAGGCTTCATGAAAGTTGCCAAGGCTATGATGGCTCAAGGGATTGTGTAGACAATAATCACACAAAACGAATACTAGATTTCAGGGATGCAGCCTCATACAGGTTGCATCCTTTTCTACTACATACAGATTCAAAAGAAAAGATAGAAAAAATCGACAATTCTCACGAATAATCGAAAAAAATGTATTAACTTTGCACCTCGAATGGATTCAGCCCCGGTTGTTTCGGGGTACCAAACGCTAAACATGTATCAGAAATGAAAGTATTAAAATTTGGCGGAACATCCGTAGGTTCCGTTAAAAGCATATTAAGCTTAAAACGCATTGTGGAAGCAGAGGCTCGGAAACAGCCTGTCGTTGTGGTTGTAAGTGCACTTAGCGGCATCACCGACAAACTGATTGCTACTTCCCACATGGCCCTTCGCGGTGATGAACGTTACAAAGAAGAGTTTGAGGACATGGTAAGTCGTCATCACCAGATGATTGATACGATTATCACCGACCCCAAAAAGCGTGAGAACTTGTTCAACACAGTTGACTCTCTCTTCGAACAATTGAAGAGTATCTATTATGGCGTATACCTGATTCACGACCTAAGTAGGAAAACAGAAGACGCTATTGTCAGTTATGGTGAGCGGCTTAGTTCTAATATCGTAGCGTCTTTAGTAAAGAATGGCAGACGGATGAATGCACGAGACTTCATCCGTACCGAACGCAAAAACGGAAAGCACGTACTTGATTCTGAATTGACTAATCTGTTGGTACGAGAGTATTTCCGCGGAATAGACAACCCTATTGGAAGGGCGAACGAGATTCTTGTTGTGCCAGGTTTTATAAGCCGTGACAGAAGTACTGGAGAGACTACCAATTTAGGAAGAGGTGGAAGTGACTATACCGCAGCAATTATAGCAGCAGCACTTAATGCTGAGGTACTGGAAATATGGACAGATGTTGACGGCTTTATGACTGCAGACCCTCGCGTTATCAAGTCTGCTTATACAATCAACGAACTGTCGTACGTGGAGGCCATGGAACTTTGTAACTTCGGCGCAAAAGTGATCTATCCGCCTACTATTTATCCTGTATGTGTTAAGAATATTCCCATCAAGGTAAAAAATACGTTCAATCCGGATCATCCGGGAACTCTGATCAAACAAACCGTAGAAAACGACCGCAAGCCAATTAAAGGAATCTCAAGCATCAAAGGCACAACACTTATTACTGTAACTGGTCTTTCTATGGTTGGCGTTATCGGTGTTAACCGCCGTATTTTCACTACACTCGCCAACAAGGGAATCTCAGTATTCATGGTTAGTCAGGCTTCTTCAGAGAACTCTACATCAATTGGTGTGCGTGACGAAGATTCCGAAGCTGCCGTAGAAGTTTTGAACGATGAATTTGCTAAAGAAATTGAGACCGGTGCCATGTTCCCCATGCATGCCGAAAACGGCCTTGCAACTATAGCTATTGTTGGCGAGAACATGAAGCACACCCCAGGAATTGCAGGAAAATTGTTTGGAACACTGGGACGTAGCGGTATTTCTGTCATTGCTTGCGCACAAGGAGCCTCTGAGACAAATATTTCGTTTGTAGTTGATGGAGCCTTCCTACGTAAATCTCTGAATGTATTACACGACTCATTCTTCCTTTCTGAATACAAAGTGCTGAACCTCTTCATTTGTGGAGTCGGAACAGTAGGCGGTAAACTCATCGAGCAAATTCGTTCACAGCATGAGACCCTGATGAAACGCAATGGCCTGAAACTTAATGTTGTTGGTATTGCAAGTTCTAAAGCCGGTGTATATAATCGTGATGGTATAGACTTAGATAATTACCGCGAACTGCTTAGTAAATCTGAGCCAAGCAACTACCTGACGATTCGCGAAGAAGTGTTGGGCATGAATATATTTAATTCTGTGTTTGTAGATTGTACTGCCAGTAAAGAAATATCTTCACTCTACCAGACTTTCCTTGAGCATAATATTAGTGTAATAGCAGCTAATAAGATTGCAGCCTCAAGTGACTATAAAAACTACCAGCGACTGAAAGAAACAGCCCGCTCACGTGGCGTGTGGTTCCGATTTGAGACAAATGTAGGTGCAGGTCTTCCAATAATAGGAACAATCAACGACTTGTGTAACTCAGGAGATAAGATTCTGAAGATTGAAGCAGTATTATCGGGCACACTCAACTTTATCTTTAATGAAATTGCAGCAAATGTTCCCTTCTCAGAAACCGTTCGCCGCGCCAAAGACCAAGGCTACTCAGAGCCCGATCCTCGCATAGACCTAAGCGGTACTGATGTGATTCGAAAACTTGTCATTCTGACCAGAGAGGCTGGTTATCAGATTGAACAAGAGGATGTGGAAAAGCATTTGTTTGTACCCGATAGTTTCTTTGAAGGTTCTGTTGAGGATTTCTGGAAGAATCTTCCTACGCTTGACACAAACTTTGAGACTCGCCGAAAGCAATTGGAAGAAGAAGGTAAGCATTGGCGGTTTGTCGCCACAATGGATCATGGTAAAGCTGATGTGTCATTAAAGGAAATCGGAAAGGACTCTCCGTTCTACAACCTGGCGGGAAGCAACAATATCGTTCTACTAACCACAGAGCGATACCGTGAGTATCCCATGCTGATTCAAGGATATGGAGCAGGAGCCAGTGTTACCGCGGCAGGAGTGTTTGCAAACATCATGTCTATTGCCAATATATAAAGGTATATAGTTCCTATTATTATCTGTTTTGTATTTGCATAATAGTATTTGTAGTCTTAACTGCAATACTATCAATTGACGAGGACAATGAAACACATCATTATTTTAGGTGATGGTATGGCTGATTTACCGGTGGAAAGACTGGGTGGAAAAACGCTTTTGCAATATGCCAACAAGCCAATAATGGACAAGTTGGCTAAAGAGGGGCGCTCAGGACGACTCATCACCATTCCAGAAGGTTTTCCACCTGGCTCAGAGGTTGCTAATACCGCGATACTTGGCTACGACCTGAACAAAGTATATGAAGGGCGTGGTCCTTTAGAAGCCGCCAGTATTGGTTATGAGATGGAAGATGATGAACTCGCCTTAAGATGTAATATCATTTCTTTAGAAGACGAACGGATAATTACTCATAATGGTGGCAATTTAAAAACAAAAGATGGCGACATGCTCATCCAGTATTTGAATGAACATTTAGGAAATGAAAGAGTAAAATTCCTTACTGGTATTCAATATCGCCATTTGCTGATTATTAAAGGAGGTAACAAACATATCGAATGTGCCCCACCCCATGACCATCCCAACGAAGAATGGCGTCCTTTATTAGTAAAAGCAACCGTTCCAGAAGCTCAAGAAACTGCAGATCTGTTGAATCATCTAATCATACGCTCGCAAGAACTGCTGCCCAAGCATCCCTTCAACATTGAAAGAGCTAAACGTGGCGAGCGCCAGGCAAATAGCATCTGGCCCTGGTCGGGAGGCTACCATCCTTCTATGAAGACACTAATGCAACTGTTTCCGCAAATAAAATCCGGTTCCGTCATTTCTGCTGTCGACCTTATCCGCGGAATAGGTCACTATGCCGGACTTCGGATTATTGATGTAGAAGGAGCAACGGGATTAGCTGATACCAACTACGAGGGCAAGGCCCAAGCGGCCATTGAAGCCTTAAAAAAGGAAGATTTTGTTTTCGTGCATGTAGAGGCCAGTGATGAAGCCGGACATGATGGCGATCTGGAGCTGAAGCTCAAAACAATTGAAGATCTGGACCACAGGCTTATTGAGCCTATATATCATGAGGTGCAGACATGGGATGAGCCTGTATGCATTGCCGTACTACCTGACCATCTGACACCTGTAGAGAAACGCATTCATGTTGGAGAGCCAGTTCCATTTGTTATATGGCATAAAGGTATTGTGCCTGATGATGTTCAACAATATGATGAGGTTTCATGTGCCAGCGGTTTCTATGGCTTATTAAAGCTTCAGGAGTTCATGCATGCATTAATGAGCATCTCATAATTAATAATTGTATAGTTATATTGGTAAAGTCATAAAGATGAAATACTATAGCACCAACAAACAAGCCCCACTCGCAGACCTGCGCAAGGCTGTAGTCAAAGGACTGGCAGAAGACAAGGGATTATACATGCCAGAAACAATCCATCGGCTGCCTCAAGAGTTTTTCGACAACATTCAAGACATTTCGTTTCAAGATATCGCCTATAATGTTGCAAGTGCGTTCTTTGGTGAGGATGTAGAATTAGACGCCCTTCAAGAGATTGTCTATGACACACTTCGTTTTGATTGTCCTGTAGCAAAAATAACCGACAACATCTATTCTCTTGAGCTCTTCCATGGCCCCACCTTAGCTTTCAAGGATGTGGGCGCCCGGTTTATGGCCCGTCTTCTGCGTTACTTTATCCGTATGGAAGACGAAGAGCAAGTGAACGTACTAGTAGCCACAAGCGGGGACACCGGCTCTGCTGTTGCTAACGGCTTTCTTGGCGTTGAGGGAATCCATGTGTATGTTTTATACCCCAAGGGGAAAGTCAGCCCTATACAGGAATGCCAATTTACCACATTGGGCCAGAACATAACTGCTATCGAGATTGATGGTGTATTCGACGATTGTCAGGCTTTGGTAAAATCTGCATTTATGGACAAAGAGTTGAATCAGCACATGAAGCTTACTTCCGCCAACTCTATCAATGTTGCCCGTTTCTTACCACAAGCCTTCTACTATTTCAATGCCTATGCTCGAATGAAAGAACAAGGTCTGGCTAATCAACTGGTAATGTGCGTGCCTAGTGGAAACTTTGGCAACATCTGTTCTGCACTTTTTGGACATCGCATGGGACTTCCTATTAAACGTTTCATTGCTGCCAACAATTCGAATGACATATTCTACAACTACCTCTTAACAGGAAAATATGAGCCGAGACCATCCATACAAACTCTGGCAAATGCTATGGATGTGGGCGACCCTTCAAATTTTGCGCGTATTTACGATCTTTACAATGGATCACATGAGCAGATAACAAAGCTAATTAGCGGCGCTACATACAACGACCAGCAAATTCGCGAGACCATGCGCGAATGCTTCGCTGAGACCGGATACATTTTAGACCCACATGGAGCCTGTGGTTATCGGGCTTTGAAAGAAGGATTAAAGAAAGAGGAGATTGGAGTATTTTGCGAGACGGCACATCCTGCAAAATTCAAGGAAAAAGTTGATGAAATCCTGTCTATAGACATAGAGATTCCCGAACGTTTGGCTGCGTTTATGAAAGGAGAGAAGAAAAGCGTTCCGATGAGCAAGGACTTCGCAGACTTCAAAAAATACCTGATGAGCAGATAAGCGGGAATCAGAAATGTTTAGAAAACAAATCAGGCTAGTTCATTGAAGACTAGCCTGATACCATTTATAGAGACGGCCAACGCCATCTTCAATCTCAACCTTATGCCGCCATCCTAATGAATGCAGTTTTTCCACATCAATCAGCTTGCGGGGAGTACCATCGGGTTTGCTGGCGTCGAACTCAACCTTGCCCTCGAAGCCGACCACACGCACAACAATCTCAGACAACTCACGGATAGTTAGTTCCTTACCCGTGCCAACATTAATATGACAGTTGCGGATCTCACCCAACGAAGGAATGGCTCCCCCTCTTCCTTCACTAGAATTGCGGTCAACACTACCATTGGTCGTTGTACCGAAGAAGACCGATGAATACTTCTCTATACCAATAATATCGCTGAAATCAACATTCAAGAGCACATGTACGCTGGCGTCAGCCATGTCCTCACTCCAAAGGAACTCACGGAGAGGCCTTCCAGTTCCCCAGAGGGCTACTCTGTTGTCGTAAATGCCATATTTAGCAAGCACAGAAAGTATCTCCATCTCGCTATTTGAGCCGTTTACACTTTCTACAGGACGTTTGTTCATATCTTTGCGAATCCTCTCCCAATTTCCATCGTGTATGAGCTTTGCCAAATATACTTTGCGCATCATGGCAGGCATGACATGGGAGTTCTCTAAATGGAAATTATCGTTTGGCCCATAAAGATTTGTAGGCATGACGGCTATGTAGTTTGTGCCATATTGCAGGTTATAGCTCTCGCACATCTTCAGACCTGCAATCTTGGCAATAGCATATTCCTCATTGGTGTACTCCAGCGGAGACGTCAGCAATGCGTCTTCTTTCATAGGCTGTGGTGCATTTTTCGGGTAAATGCATGTTGAGCCTAAAAATAAGAGTTTCTTCACTCCATGGGCATACGACTCGCTGATAACATTACATTGAATCTTCATGTTCATCATGATGAAATCTGCGCGATAGAGCGAGTTTGCCATAATACCTCCCACAAAGGCAGCAGCCAAAACCACCGCATCGGGACGCTCCTCATCGAAGAAACGTTTCACAGCCAGCTGATCAGTAAGATCCAGCTCGGCATGTGTGCGGCCAACCAGGTTAGTATAGCCACGCTGAAGAAGATTATTCCAAATAGCGGAACCCACAAGCCCGTGGTGTCCCGCTACATATATTTTACTATTCTTGCCTAACATTATTCTGGGAGTTGTGCTTTCAGATATAATTTTCTCACAAAACGAAGATCATGATCGATCATGATTTTCACCAGCTGCTCGAATGTCGTCTTACGTGGATTCCACCCCAGCACTTTCTTTGCCTTGCTGGGATCGCCCAGCAATTGATCTACTTCCGTTGGACGGAAATACTTCGGGTCAACTTCGACTAACACCTTACCTGTATTCCGGTCGATTCCCTTCTCGTTGACACCTTCACCTTGCCATTCCAGTTCGATTCCAACATGATGAAAAGCAAGCGTTGCGAACTCACGAACCGTATGGTATTCACCTGTAGCTATGACAAAATCGTCGGGCTGGGGTTGTTGCAGAATCAACCACATGCATTCAATATAGTCTTTTGCATACCCCCAGTCGCGCAAACTATTCAGGTTTCCCAGATACAACTTATCCTGGAACCCTTGAGCAATTCGGGCGGCTGCCAGCGTAATCTTCCGAGTTACGAATGTCTCTCCACGGCGTTCACTCTCGTGATTGAAGAGAATACCATTACAGCAAAACATTCCATAGGCTTCCCGATAGTTCTTCATATACCAGAATCCAGCCAACTTGGCTACTGCATACGGGCTTCGCGGATAGAAGGGTGTAGTTTCCTTCTGTGGAACTTCCTGTACCTTTCCGTAAAGCTCTGAGGTAGAAGCCTGATATATACGGCACTTCTTGTCAAGACCACAGATGCGAACTGCCTCCAATAGGCGCAGGACGCCAACAGCGTCAGTATCAGCTGTATACTCAGGAACATCAAAGGAAACCTTTACGTGGCTCTGGGCTGCAAGATTATAAATCTCTGTAGGTTGCACTTCGCCTATAATGCGAATCAAAGATGAAGAGTCGGTCATATCTGCCCAATGCAGATTCACGAGTCGTGACTTTTTCATGTCGCGCACCCACTCATCTAAATAAAGATGTTCAATCCGGCCCGTATTAAATGATGATGAACGGCGCAGGAGTCCGTGTACCTCATATCCTTTCTCTATCAAGAACTCGGCCAAATAGCTGCCGTCCTGACCAGTAATACCTGTTATTAATGCTACTTTTGAACTCATGTCTAATTCTTACTCGTTTCCAAACTGTCCTCACCTGAAAATTGCTTGATACGCTGTTCTTCAGAAAGTTTGCATATCAACAATGTGTCATCTTTCTCGGCTACGATATACCCTTCCAACCCTTGGATAACGACTTTCTTCTCCTCTGTTGTGTGAACGATACAGTTGTGGGACTCGAAAAGGGAAACATTCTCGCCTATGACACTATTACCATAATAATCGCGTTTTAACTGCATCCTCAAACTGCCCCAAGTGCCCAAGTCACTCCATCCAAAATCAGCAGGACAAACATAGATCTCCTCTGCTTTCTCCATAATGGCATAGTCAACGCTGATACTCTCACACTCTGGGAACCATTTGTTGATAGCTTCCTGCTCTTTGGGAGTGCCATATACATCGTTCAGATTTTCAAAAATCTTGCTCATCGTTGGCTGGTAAATCCGGAAAGCATTAACGATGGTTCTCACATTCCATACAAAAATACCCGCATTCCAGAAATAGTTCTTCTGCTGAATATATTTCAAAGCTGTTGGTAAATCAGGTTTTTCGCGGAAAGAGTCGACACGGTAAATCTCTTTATTTCGTGGACTGCTAAAACTTAAGTCTGCTTGAATATATCCATAGCCTGTCTCAGGTCTGGACGGTTTCATTCCTAATGTAAGAACTGCGTCAGATTGTGCTGTGTAATTAAGGCATTGGGTAATAACACGACGGAATTCATTCACATTCATCACAATATGATCGCTGGGAGTTACTACGATATTTGCCTTAGAATCTTGCGCCTTAATGCGCCAGCTTACATAGGCAATACATGGAGCTGTATTTCTACGGCATGGCTCGCAAAGAATATTCCCGGACGGAATACCTGGCAACTGCTCGCGCACAATATCCACATATCGCTGATTGGTTACCACCCAAACATTCTCAGGCTTACAAATTCCTTCAAATCGCTCGAAAGTAAGTTGAAGCAATGATTTTCCCACACCCAACACATCAATAAACTGTTTGGGCTTGTCCACCGTACTCATAGGCCAGAAACGACTCCCTACTCCACCGGCCATTATCACAACATGATTTTCAATCTGAGCCATAACAAATGAATGATAGTTGAATAATAATTTGCAAATGTAGCAATAAAAAACGAAAAAAGGCGGAAATCACCCGCCTTTTTTATACTAATCGAACAAAAACCGATTATTTTGCATAGAGAGCCACGATTGTCTCGTATTTCTCCTGCTTTCCAGAAGTCTGCTTCGGCTCCTCAACCTGCTTACCATACTCGTAGGCCTGCTCAAGAGTAAGTTTGCCTTCCTCGAAGTCCTTACCAATACCGCTGTCGAAGCTGGCATAGCGTGCCTTCTTCATAGCTGGCAGTTCGCTCTCCTCAAGAATTGCAGCAGCATTCTCAAGTGCACGTGCCATAGCATCCATACCACTAATATGAGCGATGAAAAGATCCTCAAGGTCAGTAGAGTTACGACGAATCTTAGCGTCGAAGTTTGTACCGCCATTGCCAAGACCACCATTGCGGATAATCTCCAGCATAGCTTGTGTCAACTCATAATTATCAATGGGGAACTGGTCGGTATCCCATCCGTTCTGAGCATCACCACGGTTGGCGTCGATAGAGCCAAGCATACCAGCGTCAACAGCACAAGCCAGTTCATGCTCGAAGGTGTGGCCAGCAAGAGTAGCGTGGTTCACCTCGATATTTACCTTGAAGTCCTTGTCGAGATTGTGAGCACGGAGGAATCCGATAACGGTCTCTGTGTCAACATCATACTGATGCTTAGAAGGCTCCATGGGCTTCGGCTCGATCAGGAATGTGCCCTTGAATCCCTTTGAACGTGCATAATCGCGAGCCATAGTAAGCATGGTTGCCATATGCTCTTTCTCACGCTTCTGATCGGTATTGAGCAGACTCATATAGCCCTCGCGGCCACCCCAGAACACATAGTTGGAACCGCCGAGCTTGATAGTAGCGTCGATGGCGTTCTTAATCTGTACAATGGCACGAGCCACAACATCGAAGTCAGGGTTGGTGGAAGCACCATTTGCATAGCGCTTGTTGCCAAATACGTTAGCTGTACCCCAAAGCAGTTTAATATTAGGATACTGCTGCATCTTCTCCTGAGCATAGTCGGTGATAGCCTTCATACGAGCCTCATACTCTGCAATGGTTGCACCCTCATCAACGAGGTCGATATCATGGAAGCAGAAATATTCAATACCCAGCTTATCCATGATTTCAAAACCGGCATCCATCTTGTCTTTAGCACGCTGGACAGCATCCTCGGCCTTATCCCACTCGTATGAGCGTGTCTGGCCACCAAATTGGTCAGCGCTGGCTCCACCTAAAGTGTGCCACCAAGCCATAGCAAACTTCAGCCAGTCCTTCATTTTTTTGCCCATTACAACCTTTTCGGGATCATAATAATGGAATGCCATCACATTCTTACTGTCCTTTCCTTCGAAAGGAATCTTACCAGTAAACGGAAAATACTCTTTTGCCATAATTTTATTAGTTTTAAAATATAATTAAATTGTTACATCTTGATTTGTCACTCTAAATATGCAATGTTGCCTTTTCAAGCATCTCTTTCCATGCTGCATAAGCACTAAGATACTCGTTGCGCTTCTGTTCATCAGGCTCAATAACGGCCAGCTTTTTCAATGTGGCGAAAGCCTCGTCGCTGTTTTTGTAAAGACCGCAGCCTATACCTGCGCCTTTGGCTGCTCCTACCGAACCATCTGTCTCGTAGAGCTCAATAGTTGCCCCACTTACACCTGCTAACGTGTTACGGAAGATATCACTAAGGAACATATTGGCTTTACCAGCATGAATCTTCTTAATGTCCATACCCATTTGCTGCATGATTTCCATACCATAGCAGAAAGAGAACACAATACCCTCCTGAGCAGCACGCATGATGTGGGCTTTTGAATGCTTATTAAAATTGATTCCATTGATGGAACAGCCTATCTCGCGGTTCTCAAGCACACGCTCTGCTCCATTTCCAAACGGAATGATAGTAACACCATCACTTCCAATGGGAACATTCTCCATCATCACGTTCATGTCGGCATAGCTGATACCTTCAGGAGCTACATTGCGCCGTACCCATGCATTAAGAATACCAGTTCCATTGATGCACAAGAGAACGCCCAAACGATCAAGTTCTGTCGTGTAATTAACATGAGCAAATGTGTTTACCCGGCTCTTAGGATCGTAGTTTGCCTCACCCAAAACGCCATAGACCACACCCGAGGTGCCGGCTGTTGCTGCAATTTCGCCTGGATTGAGCACGTTCAATGAAAGGGCGTTGTTGGGCTGGTCACCACCACGATAGGAAATGGGAGTACCTTCCTTCAAGCCAAGTTCAGCCGCAGCTTCTGCGCAGACGACACTTTGTTGACTAAATGTAGGAACAATGTCGGCTATCATATCCTCTGAGAAGCCAAAATAGTCGAAAAGGAACTTGGCAGGACGCTTCTCTTTGAAGTCCCACATCATCCCTTCTGAAAGTCCGCTGATTGTAGTGTTGGCCACATTACTAAGACGCATAGCCAAATAGTCACCGGGGAGCATAATCTTGTCGATACGATCAAAAATCTCCGGCTCATTTTCCTTTACCCACGCCAGTTTAGAGGCGGTGAAATTACCAGGTGAATTGAGCAAATGACTGAGACACATGTCTGATCCTAATTCCTCAAAAGCCTTCTCGCCATATGGAACAGCACGGGAGTCACACCAGATAATACTTGGACGGAGAACTTGACGGTTCTTGTCAACACAAACGAGACCATGCATCTGATAACTAATACCAATGGCCAGAATATCATCTCCACTCGCATTTGTTTCAGCCATTATCTTCTTCAAAGAGAGTTTAGCATTCTCCCACCACATCTGCGGTTCCTGCTCAGCCCATCCTGCTTTTACAGCCAAAATAGGAGCCTCTGTCTCTGGATAAAAAGCTGATGCCGCGCAAACGCCTGTTTCCGCATCAATAAGTGATGCCTTAACTGAAGAGCTACCGACATCAAAACCCAATAAATATCTTGCCATAATGATTGTATTATATTACTTTTTATTATAATACGAATCAAATGGAATTTCCCCCGAAAAAATTAATCAAATAATGATAAAGATAAATCTATCTGTGGTTTTTCATCTGTCTGCTCCTCGTCCATATCACTAAACTGAAGCATCAACTGTCTGGTTTCTTTCGAGTTAGGGTTCAGTCTGTAGACCCCTCTTTCTGTCTTTTCAATAATCGCATCTACAGACTTGGAATTTTTATAGATCCAACTTGAGACATAACGATAGACATCTTCGAGTTCAACGGAATCGAAGAAAGTATTAGAGGCATTATAAACATGTCGGGCAATCTTAGAGACACTCAATCCCACATCACCTGCCTCGGTCAGCACTCGTATGATCTCTTTATCGTTCACCATTTTTATTGAAAAAGGGACCGGTAAATAATTACCAGCCCCCCTCTATGATATTGTTCTGTTAATTAAGCCAGAGCAATTTTACCATCAACGTCGGCAACTTTGCCTTCCTTAAGAAGCCAACCCAAACCGAGCAGAGCCTCTTCGTTCATGATCTTAGCTGCCTTTGCAATCTCAGCTACTGTAAGAGCCTTCTCGGCTGTTGCCAGAGCCTGATAAACATCACCAGCCTTGAAACCTACGTTCTCAGCGTTGATAACCAATACTGCCTTCTTAGGTGCAGCAGCCTTCTTAACTGTTTCCTTCTTCTCAGCTGTTGCCTTAGTAGCTACAGCTTTCTTCGTTACTTTCTTTTCTGCCATAATTTAGTAAAACTTAATATTGACTGATATTTATGTGTCAGTTGTTTTATTTCACGGTGCAAAGTTACATATTTTCCACCAAAGTTGTACTAAAATTTACAGAAAAGTGACTGTCTTTTAGGCCATTATGGGCAAAATGCTAATTTTCTTGACTTAAATCAACCTTTAACTGCAATTCATCAAGCTGTTTCTGGTCAATCTCACTTGGAGCATCAAGCATTACATCACGTCCGCTATTGTTTTTCGGGAACGCAATACAATCACGTATCGAATCCAAACCTGCCATAATGCTAACAAAACGGTCAAGACCGAAAGCAAGTCCTGCATGAGGAGGCGCACCATACTTAAATGCATTGATGAGGAATCCAAACTGGGCCATCGCACGCTCTGGAGTAAATCCAAGAATGTTAAACATTTTTTCCTGTAACTTGCCATCATGGATACGAAGTGATCCTCCGCCAACCTCAATACCGTTGCATACAAAATCGTAGGCCTTAGCACGCACGCGCTCCGGATGCTCGTCGAGCAAAGGAATATCATCAGGATTAGGCATTGTGAAAGGATGGTGAGTTGCCATCAGGCGTTGCTCTTCATCACTCCACTCGAAGAGTGGGAAATCGATAATCCACAAACACTCGAACTTATCCTTTGAGCGAAGACCAAGACGGTCGCCCATCTCCAAACGAAGTGCACATAGTTGTGTACGAGTCTTATTTGCCTTGTCGCCACTCAGAATGAGGACTAAATCACCGTCATTAGCGCCCATTTTCTCCTTCAGGCTTTGCCATACCTCAGGCGCATAGAACTTATCAACAGATGATTTCACACTTCCATCTTCATTGAACTTTACGTATACAAGACCTTTTGCACCAATCTGCTGACTCTTAACAAAGTCTGTAAGCTGATCTAGTTGTTTGCGGGTATAATTGGCACAACCAGGTACACAAATACCTCCAATATACTCTGCATCGTTGAATACTGGGAAGGTACCTGTACCTTTGAGCACGTCCATCAACTCAACAAACTCCATACCGAAGCGAAGATCCGGTTTATCGCTACCAAAACGTCTCATAGCCTCGTGCCAGGTCATCTGTTGTAACTTGGCAGGAAGTTCGACTCCTCGTACTTCACGGAACAACTCACGAGCCATATCCTCGAAAAGGTCGATAACATCATCCTGATCAACAAACGACATTTCGCAATCAATTTGGGTAAACTCAGGTTGACGGTCAGCACGAAGGTCTTCGTCGCGGAAACATTTTGCAATCTGGAAATAACGGTCGAAGCCACTAACCATCAGCAGTTGCTTAAGGGTTTGAGGACTTTGTGGAAGTGCATAAAACTGTCCTGGGTTCATTCGTGAAGGAACGACGAAGTCGCGTGCTCCCTCGGGAGTCGACCCAATGAGAATAGGCGTCTCAACCTCAATGAAATTCTTCGAGTCGAGGAAGTTACGGATGATAATCGTCATACGATGACGCAATTCCAGATTCTTGCGGACCATCGGACGGCGAAGATCCAAGTAACGATATTTCATGCGAATATCATCACCTCCGTCTGTATTGTCCTCTATTGTGAATGGCGGGGTAACACTCTCACTCAAAATGTTCAGCTCACTCACAATGATCTCGATATCACCTGTAGAAAGATTTGGATTCTTACTGTGCCGCTCGCTTACAGTTCCCTTTACTTGAACACAGTACTCTCGCCCAAGCTTGTTAGCACGCTCGCACAAAGAAGCATCAACTTCATCATTAAATACCAATTGGGTAAGACCATAACGGTCACGCAAATCCACGAACGTCATACCGCCCATCTTGCGTGTTCGTTGTACCCATCCGGCCAATGTAACCTGTTTGCCGGCATCAGAAAGCCGTAACTCTCCACATGTATTCGTTCTATACATAATATTTATGTTATTGTTTTTCGAACTGCAAAAGTATACAATTTCAGCGAAACCACAAAATAATATCTTAAAATATACAAAAATTAGTACTACTCTAAAGTTTATTTATTACTTTTGCACCGTATCAAAAAACTAAGGATATGAAAAAAGTATTATTGTTAGCTATGTTGATGCTCTGTACATTCACAGTAGCTACGGCTCAGAAAAAGGCTCAAATCAAATTCGATAAAGTCAGCCATAATTTCGGTACTTTCTCGGAGGCTAATCCTGTGGTAGATCACGTGTTCACGTTCACTAACACCGGTGATGCGCCACTTGTCATTAATCAAGCCATTGCCAGCTGCGGTTGTACAATACCAGAGTATACAAAACAGCCGATTGCTCCGGGCCAGAAAGGAACTCTGAAAGTAACTTATAATGGCAAGGGAAAAATCCCTGGACATTTTAAGAAAACTGTTACCGTCAGAACAAATGGTGATCCGGAACTGATTAGGATTTATGTTGAAGGAGATATGAAAGAGGCCCAGTAATTGGGCCTCTTTTATATTATTGATGTTGTCCTAATAAACCATTAATGAAACGCTAATCTGTCTCATAGGAACCAAAAGCAACAAATATCATCTATCTGCGACTCTTACCCCTCCCTCTTAATTGAGGAGAGAACATCTGACGATGAAACTTGTCCTCAGCTTTCAGAATATCGTATACTTTGCCAGCAGGTAAAAACTTCAAGAACTTATTATGATACAACTGCTGGAGTTCTTTTATCTGCACATCCAAATCATCACATTTCTTAATCATTTCACGGCATGATTTTTCATCTGTAGGCTTGATACGCTTATAGCGGTGCATCTGCTGGAACAAAGCGCGTTGTTTCTGTTGCATCTCACGATACATGGGAAAGAACTTAGCAGCCTCTTGAGGTGAGAGTGCGGCCTCCCTGGTGATAAACTGCTGAAGTTCGGCATTATATCGGTTGGGATCAAATTTCGGCTCAGGCCAAGCAAAAGTGGCTGTAAATGCCATTGCCAACATAAGTGTAAGTATAAGCTTCTTCATACGAATTTCCAGTCTTAATCATTCACCTGATAAAAGAGCATACATATCGGTAGCATCAAGCATGGCATAATCGGCTGCCTGTTCCAATTCAGAAGGAGATTGTAAATAATAGCCCGAAGCCTGCGCCTCGCTCACATTTTGTTCCGCTTGCTTGTCTTGGTTAAACCACATTGCCGCGCCCATAGCCACAAAAGCGAGACTTGCTGCAGCAACAGCGATTGGACGCCATCTCTTACGCGGCATTATCTCAACAACCTTAGCTTCCTTTTCTGGCAAATTAGCCATAAACTGAGAAGCAAAATTGTCGAAATAACCTTCCGGCACCTTGAAATGATTCTCCTCGCCGAATCTCTGTTTTATATAGTTCTCGTTATTCATTTGCATATTTGACGTATTTAGATTAGAAAAGTTTAATCATGTTTGTGAAAATAATCAGATATTTTCTGAACAGCAATGTGGTAGCTGGCTTTGAGAGCTCCTTCAGAGGTATTGAGCACTTTGCTCATCTCGCTATATCGCATATTTTCGTAATAGCGAAGTGTGAAAACCGTACGCTGGACATCTGGCAATAGCGATATGGCTTCTTGAAGAAGAGCCTGGGCCTCGTCACCATCAAAATAATCATCAGCCATCAGCCTGTTAGCTACGCTGATATCCTCGTCAGCACTAATTTTATTCTTCTCTCTCCGCACAAAATCCAGGGCCTCGTTGATGGCTATACGATAGAGCCATGTAGATATTTTCGATTTGTTCTGGAAGTCATCAATATTACTCCAGGCTTTGAGGAATGCATTCTGAAGCACATCGTTGGCATCATCATGCGTCAGCACAATACGACGTATCTTCCAGTAAAGCGTCTCACTATACTGGTTTACCAGCATTCCAAAGGCCTGCCGCTGGGTCTTAGGGTCGCTGAGTTGTTCTGTTATTTGTTTCTCGTCGTACTTCATAATGGTTTCAGACATGTCCCAGCCAGATGCTGGTAAATGCATTTGTCATAGCCATATATATCTGGCAGATATTGTAATGTTCCGTCAACAGATGGATATACCGTATAATAAGTAATGTATATAGGAACTTGAGGCTCAACCTTTAGCGAACCTATATAACGAGTCTTATCCTCAATACTGTCTCCAGTCATATTATACAACAAATCGTCAGCATGTTCAGCAGCTTTCTTTCCAAGCAGGAAAAGCGCCAGTTTGTAAGGCTTTTGCACACGAACACATCCGTGGCTCACACTTCTGTTGTCGCGAACAAAAAAAGCCGGCGTGGATGTGTCGTGGAGGAACACGGCAAAATCATTGGCAAAGCGGAAAATAATCCGCCCGAGTGAGTTTCCCTTTCCGCCTTCCTGTACCACAGCATAGCGCTTGTCGTGCAACATCGTCCAGGTGGCGCGATGTCCCTCTATGCGTTTTCCGCTACGCCTGTCCATCACGAAATACCGGTGGCGCGCAAACCATCCTGAGTCACCAATATGGCGCAGCACATCTTTCTCGACGATGCTCTCCGGCATCACCCATTGAGGATTAATGTCCATCCGGCTGATATGGCTGGTCAGCAAGGGGGTCTTCGTTTTGTTGGTTCCACAACCGATGCGCATTTCCAATGTGCTGTCAGGACAAACTGCCCGCAATTGAAACGAGGGTATATTCACAATCACGTATTTCTTCTGATCTTGCGGATAAGACCTGAGCCTCCACCGGCACCGCTCCATATTAACGAGCAGCCGCTTGCGTTTTGCCGCATCATCGGTCTTGGCATACGCATTCTCAAATTGGGTATACAACGTATTACGTGGTTGCACTTCCCAAAGATACTCCGTCACAGAGTCGTTGGCCACTTTCCGCAAAGCCGTCCTGGTTGACGATACTCCACCATGTCGGATGGGTATGTCAAATACCCGGTTGTAAACAACTTTCACGGAGTCGGAGTCGCGCACATCAAAATGATTCAACAACTCATTAGGGTTACAAAAACCGAATTGCTGCCCCATCGTATATCGCAAATAAGCCTTGGTCAGGTGATACTCCAACCGGGCCATCACGAGTGGCAGTTTCTCGGCAATGGTATCAAGGTTTCGTACCGTTTTCAAGTCACGCTCGATGGCACTAATGCCAAAATAATCCTCCCTCAATCCAGCCTCGCTCAGGCGTCGCAGCCAACTGACAAGCGTATCAGCACGTCCCTCCACACCTTTCAAATCAACCCACAGAAGGGGATTCTCTGTTGAATAATATTCGCGCAAAGTACCATCCGCTATGGTGGTCCCTTTGTCAGCACGCGCCATCTTTGCAAGCTGACGGCCAATCACGCCAGGGCTCAATTCATATCCAGCCTTTCTCATCGACGAGAAAGACTCGAGTGAAAGATTCTTGTAAGGTTTAGGATGCTGTTCCCCGCACGAAACGAGGAACAAGACTATAATGCATAAAAAAAGATTCCTGATACAAAGCACAACAACAGCGAGAAAAGAGAAACTGAGATGACTATCGGCACAATCATGTACAGATTATTTCACCGAAATCTTTCGAGCCACATTGCCAACCTTCACGATATAACAGCCCTTGGGAAGATTCAGGCTTAAACGCTTTGCAGGACCTTCAATCTTTACCTGCATAACCCTGACACCAGTAACATTGTAGATGCAGAGAACCAGGCCGTTGGCATTATTCACATACAAATCTGTACCATCGAAGGACATCTCAACACCGTTCATGTCGTTCTCACTAATCTCGATGCTGGGAATAGCGTTGATGACCACGGGAGTGCCCACCAACATGAATGCACAAAAAACTATCTTGAGTAAATGATTTATCATAAGCGCATAATTTATCCGTGCAAATATAAGAAAAACTTGCGAAACTACCAAATTTTTCTTTGAAAAATACAAAAAACGAGCCAATACTGCGTTAAAACTATCAAAAAATCAAACATTTATCACTTGATTCTCATCCGTGAGACTCGTTTCAGGGAATATCCGGCGGGCCTCTTCGAGCAGCACTTCCTCTTTCTCGTAGCGGGCTGAATAGTGCCCAAGAAGCAAGCGCCCTACCCCCGCATCTCGGGCCACGGTGGCCGCCTGAGCTGCTGTACTGTGGTAGTATAGACGGGCCCGCTCAATGTTCTCCTCCCCATATGTGGCCTCATGATAGAGCACATTTACGCCACGAATCAACTCATGCAAATCGGGTATGTATTTTGTGTCAGAACAATAAGCGTATGAGCGGGGCTCATCGGCAGGCGTGACAAGCCGGTCGTTCGGGATAACGTTGCCTTCATCGTCGGTCCAGTCTGCACCAGCCTTGATATTAAGAATCTGGCTCGTGGGGATTTTGTAAAAGTCTATCATATCCCGACGGATATGCGGCTGCGATGGCTTCTCACGGAACAGGAAGCCGCAGCACGGCACGCGATGATTAAGGGGAATCGTCTCGACGGTCAGGCTCTTGTCCTCGTATATGACAGCATGAGAGGTGGTGTCAACCGGATGGAACTCCACCTGATACTCCAGCCCAAAACAAAACATTTCCATCTGGGCCTTGAGCATCGGCTCCAGGGCTGCCGGCGCATGAACATGCAGCGTCGCCGTCCTGCCGAGCATCCCGAACGTGCAGATCATTCCGATGAGTCCGAAACAATGGTCACCGTGTAGATGACTGATAAACACATGCCCCAGTTTTGTAAAGCGAATACGAGAACGGCGCAACTGGATTTGTGTACCCTCGCCACAATCAATCATGAACAGTTTTCCACGCATTTCTACCACCTGCGAAGAAGCATAATGATGCAACGTAGGCAGAGCGCTTCCGCACCCCAGGATATGTATTCTAAACGGTTCCAAATCTATTCCTCTTAAATGAATGCAAACAGGGATTCACGTCACCTTATTCTCTTATAGGCATAGATGCCTTTTTTGTTCTCCAGGTAGAGCGAGTCTGTGCCCAGTTCGTAAATGCTGAACGTATCGGCACGGAGCACCAGCTGTCCGTTCGATATTTTCCACTCTCCCACTTGAGGCTCCTTGGAGTCTGAGAGGAGTGCTCCCCCGTCTTGAATTTCAAAATTGCGGTCGATACTGCTCCACTTTCCCAGCAACGTCGTGAGATTGATAACTCCTTGGGCCACAAGTCCCTCGTCGCCTCTCGAAGACCCCACAACGGCCAGTCTGTCGCCCACCATCAAGCCGCCACGCACATGGGCATCTTCCTCGACATTCATCTGGTAGTAAAGCGTATCGCCTTCCGCCCTCACCAGTTCTAGCGAATGCATCGACGTGCCCTCGCCACAGACGCCGTAGACTGTCGTGTCAGGTACATTCTCAATCACGATCATTGAGTCGGCCAACGGTTTAACCACCATAGGGGCGGGTTTCTTGTCCTTGCAGCCTACCAGGAAAAGAAGCATTCCTGATAATGCGAATAATATACTATTCCGTTTCATATTTCTTAGCTTCATTCCAAAGTTTATCCATTTCCTTTAATGTCATATCATTCAGCGACTTACCTTCCTTAATAGAATGCTGCTCAACATAGTTGAAGCGCCGAATGAATTTTTGGTTTGTATGCTCCAGGGCGTTATCCGGATTCAACTTATACAGCCGGGCGGCATTAATGACAGAGAAAAGAAAATCACCCAGCTCATGCGTCGACCGTTCCTTGTCTTCGCGCCGCAGCTCAGCCTCCAACTCGTCCAGCTCCTCGTGCACCTTTGCCCACACATCTTCTTTCTTAGCCCAGTCGAAGCCAACG
>JAEEXN010000146.1 GCA_016291595.1 Prevotella sp. | reverse complement strand
TATGAATAATCTTACAATCCATTATCGTTTGCAAAGTTACGAAGAAGTGAGCGAAAAGCCAAATTAATTTGAGCATTTCCGAACGAAAGTTACTTCGACGCAGTCAAAGTTACGAAATAATTCTTAATTCTCCCAATTCTTAATTCTTAATTCTTATTTTATTTGTACCTTTGCACCATGATTAGCGAAGTAACCGACTTATCGCTTGCTACCAAAAGGACGCAAGAACAGCAAAAAAAAGACGAACGCTATATGCGCATGGCTCTTGACGAAGCACAGTCAGCCTATGAGGCCGACGAGATTCCTATCGGAGCGGTCATCGTATGTAAAGACCGTGTCGTTTCCCGTGCCCACAACCTGACAGAGACGCTCTGCGACGTGACTGCCCATGCTGAGATGCAGGCCATCACAGCTGCTGCCAACACCCTTGGCGGCAAGTATCTGACAGACTGCACACTTTACGTCACTGTAGAGCCTTGCACGATGTGTGCCGGAGCCATTGGTTGGGCACAGATCTCACGAATCGTCTATGGCTGCGCCGACGAGAAGCGAGGCTATCACGACCTGGCGCCCCATGCCCTGCATCCCAAGGCAACCGTCACCAGCGGCATCCTCGAAGAGGAATGCCGCCAACTCATGCAGACATTTTTTAAATCCAAACGATAAATCATGAATAGATTATTTGCAACAGCGGCTATGGTTATAACCTGGCTTGCAGCATCGGCCGTTCCTGCCCAGCGAGGACAATGGAAGACCATCACACTTGCCGACGGCACACAAGTGAAGGCAGAACTCGTCGGCGATGAATTCATGCACTACTGGCAGTCAGAAGACGGCAGGAAGTTTATCCGCATAAGTGAAAACCGAAAAGAGCGTTTCCTTCCGGCAGACATGGAGAAAATGAAGGCATCGGCAGAACAGCATAAACAACAGCGTGCCGCCAAGGCAAGTACACGCGGCATTGGAGACAGCAATACCTACGTCGGCAAGAGAAAGGGACTCGTCATCCTCGTTCAGTTCGCCGATCTGAAATTCAAGTCTGACCATACGAATGAATTCTATCAGCGTGTACTAAACGAGCGCAATTTTCAAGAGGGTGATTACCGAGGCAGTGTCAAGGATTACTTTGCCGATCAAAGTGGAGGTCAGTTTGAACTCGACTTCGACGTGGCCGGACCTTATACCCTTGCCAACCCGTATGCCTACTACGGGCAAAATGTGGAAAACATCGCAGGAAATGATAAAAACCCGGGAAAGATGATTAGCGAAGCCGTAGAGAAGGCATCGGCAGACTTTGAATTCTCGCCTTACGACTGGGACGGTGACTACGAGGTAGATCAGGTTTTTGTGCTTTATGCAGGCCAAGGTGAAGCCAATGGCGGTAATGCCGACACTGTCTGGCCCCATGAGTGGAAACTGGAGTATGCCACAGGATCAGCCATGAGCATCAACAACCTGCGAGTCGATACCTATGCTTGCAGCAGTGAACTCGGAGCATCAGAGAACATTAACAGCGGCATCGGCACCATCTGCCATGAATTCTCCCACTGCCTGGGCCTTCCTGACATGTACGACACCGGTTCCGAAAGCAACAACTACGGCATGGGAACCTGGGACGTCATGTGCAGCGGTAGCTATAATGGCAACGGATTCTGTCCTGCAAACTATACCAGTTTCGAGAGGTCCTGGTGCGGCTGGCTGACACCTGTCGAACTAAAGGAAGATGCCACCATCAGCCATATGAAATCCCTGAGCGAAGGCGGCGGTGCCTACATCATCTATAACGATAACCATAAGGATGAGTATTATCTGCTGGAATGCCGCCACCAGAGCGGTTGGGACACGTCGGTAGCTGGTAATGGTCTGCTCGTACTGCATGTGGACTTTGATGCGAATGTCTGGAGATATAATGCCGTAAACGCTTTCAAGGTTTATTACGATGTCGTTTTTCATCCTTATTTTAACGACCATCAGCGTTGTACAATCTTGGCAGGCGACAATGCCCTGAGCCGCACTAATGAATCGGGGGATCCGTTCCCCTTCAACAAGCGCAACTATCTGAGCAATGTCTCATCGCCAGCCGCAAGCCTATACAACAAGAATACCGACGGCTCGCTGTTGATGAACAAAGCCGTCCGCGACATTCAGCGCAACGATGACGGAACGGTCAGGTTCCCTTTCGTAGCTCATGATACGCAGACAGAACCCGTCTTTGAAGGAATTCTCTTTGATGAGACCTTCGATGCGTGTGTGGGTACTGGTGGAAATGACAATACATGGACAGGTGGCTCAGCAGAATTCACACCCGACAATCAGGGATGGACATACGATACGAAGAATGCCGTTGCCGGTGGTGCACAGAAATGTGCCAAGTTCGGAACAAGAGCCACCAAAGGCAATGTGTCAATGCCCAAGGTCTTCGTCGGTGCAGAATCAGCCCTGACATTCAAGGCTGCTCCCTGGGCCGAGGAGAACACCCGCATCAGCATCACAATCCTTGGTAGTCCCGATACGACTGTCAGTCCCACGACGTTCACCCTCACACCAGGACAATGGACAGAATGCTCGGCCACGATTAAAGGACAAGGCGACATCACCATCAGCCTGACACCCAGCAACAACCGTTTCTTCCTCGACGATGTAAAGGTTGTGGCAGGCAACGGTTCTACGGATATCCGACATACAGTGACACATCCGGATACCGACAATAAGGTTTACTGTATCGATGGACGCCACATAGGAAACAATCCTGCACAGCTTGGGCACGGTATCTACATCATCAATAAAAAGAAGGTCATCAAATGATGACCTTCTCTTTTTATATTCATACTTTTCTGATTACTTGATCTGGAAGCTCTCATAGCCTGAGCCGAATGAACCTGCGCTTACAGTCCACTGGAAGGGGATGTAGTAAGCATCGTCATCAGGATCATAACCTGTGAAGTTGTCGCTCAGCCATGTGGTCGATACCATACCGTAGGTGGAGTGTACATAACCGCAAGCCTGCTTTGACAGCTTAGAGCCGTCAGAGTTGCACATTGTCATGGGGATAGAACCGTCAGCCGCTTTGGCACCAAGCTTGTAGAAGTAGTTATAGCCATCGACATACATGTTCTGAATACGGTACATATCAAGATACTCAGAGTACTCGATATCAATCTCCCATGTCTCCTCAAAGAACCAGCTGGTGAGATCAGCCTTCGCAAAAGGCTTATAGTCCTCTTTCAGCACAGTGATACCCAGAATCGGGTACATATCCTGCTGAATATAAGGATTGGTATACTCACCGGGGATACGGATAGTGAGAGGATAATCAACGAATGCCTCGGCAGCATTGCTGACGCCAATAGTCAGCAATGCTGTCTCAGAACCGCTGGCAAATGTCACTGACGAGGGGGCTGTCAGCACATCAGCACACTGGATAACCTCCAGGGGCACAGTCAGCTCACCGCTGGCATTTGAACGCTTCAGTTCCACAGTGAACTGTGTATCAGTCAGACGCAATACAGGATTGGTCTGATTGACAAAGCCTACATTCTGGCTACCTGCCTCAGGGCCTTTCTTGTAATCGTCATCATCGCTACAAGAAGTAGCCATCAGACCCATCACGGCGAGACCAGCCATCAGAAATATCTTATTGATCTTCATAATCTTTCTATTCTTAATTGTTAATTCGTAAATCTTAACTATTAGTCTGTGACACCGTCACGGAGGTTAGGATTCTGACCTGCCTCAGGCTGTGTACCAGTCTGCTCGTTAGGAATGATACCCAGGTTGTAGTTGGTCTCAGCCTGCGGGAAGCGCATGTTCATGTAAGGATCGTCGGCAGCAACGTTAAATGCGAAGGC
>JAEEXN010000058.1 GCA_016291595.1 Prevotella sp. | reverse complement strand
CGATGTGTGCCGTACTCCCAGTTTCAATCGCCTGGAAGAGTCGTATGGCGAAGACGGATACCTATCGGCGGCCATGGGAGTGGCTTTCGTGAAAGGCTTGCAGCAAGGAAACCTGAAAAAAGGCGTGGGTGCCTGTTCGAAGCATTATTTAGGTTACGGCGGCGGTGGCGATGCTGAGGAAAAGGAGATGATGGAAGAGATTCTGCTTCCCCATGAGGCGATGATCCGTCTGGCAGGCAGCAAGGCCGTGATGCCTGGTTATCATGAAGTGCACGGTACGAAATGTGTGTGCAATAGTGAGATACTTGAGGATATTCTCCGTGGTTATGTAGGTTTCGACGGTATGGTCGTCAGCGACTATACAGCCATCGACCAAATACCTGGTATCGAGGATGCTATGCACAAGGCTGCGGCAGCCATTAACGGTGGCAATGATGTTGACTTCCCCTCCGGAGCCAACTATCAGCATCTGCAACAGGCCATCGACGAGGGACTGGTAAAGCCAGAGACCCTGGAGCGTGCCGTCAAGAATGTGCTGCGCCATAAGTTCCGTGCAGGCCTCTTCGATAAGAACCCTTATCTCTATAGTACGGAGAAGATCTCCCTCGATAGTCCAGCTGAGCGGCAGACGGCTTATGATATTGCGACACAGTCGGTTGTATTACTTGAAAACAATGGTATTCTTCCGCTTGGTAGTGGTGGGTTGGCGAAGAAGGGCGAACGTCTTCATGTTCTCCTGACAGGTCCGAATGCCAATACCATGTGGGCAATGTTGGGCGACTACTCTTTCCCTGCCATGTCTTATTTCTGGAAGAAGGTGGAAAACAATCTCGATAATCCCCATACCATCACGTTGCTGGAGGGCATGAAGGCCCAGAAGCCCGAGGGCGTGAATCTGCTGTATGAGCGCGGTTGCGACTGGACCGAGGAGATTGAGACTAAATATGGTGAGCTGGGCGACGAGCGTGCCTGGGAGTATGAGTTGCTGCATCGTAAGGTCAACTCTGGCGAGAAGGCTGACAAGGCTGCGGCTCTTCGTCTGGCAGAACAGGCCGACGTCATTGTTGCGGCTGTGGGTGAGAATGTGATGCTGTGCGGTGAGAACCGTGACCGGCAGGGACTTCGTCTGCCTGGCAAGCAGGAGCAATATGTAGAAGAGTTGCTGAAGACAGGCAGGCCCGTGGTGCTCGTTGTCTTTGGAGGCCGTGCCCAGGTTATCTCAGGACTTGCCGAGAAGTGTGCTGCCGTTATCCAAGCCTGGTATCCGGGTGAGGAAGGAGGAAATGCCGTGGCTGATATCCTCTTTGGAAAAGTTTCTCCGTCAGCTAAACTGTCTGTCAGTTATCCGAATACGGAAATCTACGAACCACTCTGTTACAACTACACTGCGGAGAAAGACCCACGCATTCAGTGGCCCTTTGGATACGGCCTTTCCTATACTACCTTTGAGTATAAGAACCTGCAAGTGAATAGCGAGGCACAGACAACTGACGATTCGGTTGAGCTGACCTTCCAGGTTACGAATACTGGAGAGATGGCTGCCGACGAGATAGCACAGATTTATCTTTCCCCGGAAGGTAATCTGCAATTCGTGCGCCCCATCCAGTTGCAGGGCTTTGCCCGCATCTCTTTGCAGCCGGGACAGACGAAGACCGTTACCACCCGCCTCTATGTCGAGCAGTTCGGCTACTATTCCCATCAGAATCATGTACGGCAGTGGAATGTAGCGCCCGGCACGTTCATCGTTCAAGTGGGAGCTTCTTCCGCCGATATCCGTCTGCGACAACAGGTTATCCTGCGTGGAAAAATGTTTAGCAAGCCTTTGCGCAACCATTATTTCTCCGAGAGTATCGTCTCTCTATAAGATACCGTTCTATCAGAAAGCATCGTTTAACAACCAATAGAAAGGAGCAGAAATGAAAAAGATGTTATGGCTCGCCCTTTTCGTGGCGATGATGATAAGTTGTACTTCCAACGACCAAAAGGGAGTTAGTCCTGTATTGACGGTTGAGGGAGGACAGATACAAGGTGTGCGGGCAGAGAATCCCGGAGTATTCGTGTTCCGTGGTATTCCCTATGCTGCTCCGCCCATTGGCGACCTGCGTTGGAAAGAGCCGCAACCCGTAGTGGCATGGGACAGTGTCCGCCTCTGCGATCGATTCGGCCATCCGGGTTATCAGGCTGTTCATTATCCAGGCTTCTATGCCTCGGAATGGGGATACGGTGATGAGGCTCCCTATAGTGAGGACTGTCTCTATCTGAATGTATGGACAAAGGCACCAGGTGACGTGAATAAGAAATTGCCTGTTGCACTGTGGATTCATGGTGGTGGCTACCGCGAGGGCTGGGGCTCAGAACCTGAGTTCGACGGTCAGGAGTGGGCATCAAAGGATGTGGTGCTCGTATCTATCAACTACCGTCTTGGCATTTTCGGGTTCATGACTTATCCCGAGTTGTCGGCAGAGAGTCCCAACCATGTTAGTGGTAATTATGGAATCCTTGACCAGATACAGTCATTAAAGTGGATAAAGGCGAATATCGCGCAGTTTGGCGGTGACCCGGACAATGTGACAATCTTCGGACAGAGTGCCGGTGCTGGTAGCGTTCGTACCCTCTGTGAGAGTCCGTTGGCACGTGGCTTGTTCCATAAGGCTGTCATCATGAGCGGTGGTGGCATCAATGTTCCTGCCAAGGATGGTGAGGAAGCCAAGCCTGCCACTCCGATGAACAAGTTCTTTAGTTATAACCCGACATTGGCTGAGAGCGAGGCAGAGACAAAGAAAGTGATGGATTGGGCAGGACTGACCAATTTGGAAAAGCTTCGTGCTGCCTCGACGGAGATTCTCTATACCGTTGGAACATTGTATAATATGGTGACCAAGAGTGATCTCTTCCTGATGCAGCGTCCTATCGTTGATGGTTATGTCAGCCTAAAGAGATTCGACGAGGCTGTCCGCGAAGGCTCGATAGCCGATGTACCCTATATGATTGGCTACACGCTGAACGATATGGGGTCGATGGGTCCTGGCATTGCCGAGTTCTGCAAAGTACGTCAGGAGAAGGGCGGTAAGGCATGGGCTTACGAGTTCGCCCGTCCGTTGCCTGACGACGGCAAGCATCCCGACATTACCAACCGGCTGAAAGGAGCTTTCCATAGTAGTGATCTTTGGTTCGTGTTCAAGAGTCTGAAACACTGTTGGCGCCCATGGACACAGGGCGACTGGGACTTGGCAGAGAAGATGCTCACGGCATGGACCAATTTTGCCAAATACAGCGACCCCAATGGTGAGGGCGAAGGGTTCGGATGGCAACCCTGTACGACAGAGAACCCTCAGTTTATGCTTTTCAAACTTGATGCCAACGATGCTGAGGCCTCAGAGATGGGCGAGCCGATATTGCCCGAGACGAATTGATTTGAGTACTCATATGACGGATAAGATGAAAAAAATTCTTTTATCATTTTTTTTGCCATGCCTCACCACATTGGTAATGGCACAGCCTGCGGGGGGCTTTGGCGGCTTCCAGCAACAAGTAAAACTGGAAACATCACAACAGTGGAAGGATGTGAACTATGCCAACGACAATCTGGTCTCCCATACCTGCGACATTTACTTGCCTAAACAAGAGAAGGCAAGCTATCCTGTGGTGATTCACATCTACGGAAGTGCCTGGTTTAATAATAATGGAAAGGGTGCCGCCGACCTCGGTACCATTGTCAAGACGTTGCTCGAGGCAGGATTTGCGGTTGTATGTCCTAACCATAGGTCGAGCATGGAAGCCCAGTGGCCGGCACAGATTCACGACATTCGTGCCGTCATACGTTTCGTTCGTGGCGAGGCTGCGAAGTATCATTTCGATACCTCGTTTATCGCCACAAGTGGTTTTTCCTCTGGCGGGCATCTGGCCTCGATGGCTGCGACGACAAGTGGTACGAAACAGACCAAGGTTGGGACCGTGGACATAGACCTTGAGGGAACGATTGGCAACTACCCCAGTGAGAGCAGTGCCGTCAATGCCGCATGTGACTGGTCGGGTCCTATCGACTTGACCGACATGGATTGCGGCGAGCATATGTCGATGGGAGGAAACAGTCCTGAGGATGTGTTGCTTAAGTCCAAACTCTCCGTGGAACCCGATAAATACCGGAGTCTCAGTGTCACACAATATATCGACAAGAATGATCCGCCTGTGATTATCTTCCACGGTGAGAAAGACAATGTTGTGCCATGCTGTCAGGGAAAGAAGTTCTTCGAGTTGTTGAAGGCTGCAGGCGTGAGGACAGAGGCAACATTTATCCCCGAAGGAGGCCATGGAATGGGCATGTACAGTAAGGAGACACTGCAGAAGATGGTTCGTTTCCTCGATGAAGCGCGTGCTCCGCGCCAGCGTGTCATCGAAGACGGTGGCACAGGTGCCTACAAAGCTGTGATGAAAGAAGACCCATCGCTCAGCAGGGAGCACACCATCTTTGTTCCGCAGGATTTGTCGGTGTTCAACAGCAAACACCCGTTACCCGTTTTGATTTGGGGTAACGGGGCGTGTGCCAATTCTCCTTGGGAGCACATGAATTTTCTCAACGAGATAGCTTCACATGGTTTTATAGTGTTGGCCACAGGTGTGATACCGATGGTCGATGAGTGGTATCGTGGTCCCATGTCGCGCTCGGAACAGCAGATAGAGAGTCTCGACTGGATTATCGCCCAGAATGAGAACCCCGCATCGCCTTACTATCAGAAGATTGATACCAAGCATATCTGCATGGCAGGTATGTCGTGCGGCGGACTTCAGACTCTTTTCAACTGTGCCGACCCGCGCATCACGTCGCTAATGATTTGTAACAGCGGACTGTTCAAGCGTTCTAATGCCGCTCAGGCTGTTGGCGGCATGCCGATGCCTCCCAAGGAGAAACTCAAGGAGATTCACACTCCAATTATCTATATTCTTGGTGGCAAGGAAGATATCGCCTACGAGAATGGAATGGACGACTTCCATCTCATCAGTCATGTGCCAGCATGTGCCGCCAACCTCCCTGTCGGTCATGGCGGAACCTATCGTCAGCCTCATGGTGGCGAGTTCACGTTTACGGCACTCGCCTGGCTGCGGTGGCAACTGAAAGGTGACAAACAGGCGGCCCGCGTGTTTATAGGTAAAAAGCCCCAGCTGCTCGAGCGTAAGGATTGGACATTGGAGACAAATGCCCGTTTCAAGAAACTGAAAAAATAATCCAGTTACATGCGTCAGCCGATGAGGACTTGAACCAGATTGTCAGGCTCCACCAAATTGAGTCGGTGCCTTGTCAGACTGACCGCTTGCCGGGCTTCATGGCCATTTAGGGAGTATATTTGTTTTTGACCTTTCAATTGTTCTTTGTATCTTTGCAGACATGAATAGTAAAAGTGTGGTAATAAGAACACTGTTCGTCTTGGTTGTTTGTGTACTGTCGTCATTGGCGGTGCCGGCAAAAGGTGTGGTGTCACCCGATGGCAGACTGAGTATCGTGGCAAAGGGAAAAGAAATAATAGTCTTTTATGACCAACAACAGGTTTTGCAACTGACCGATGTGCCGTTCAGCAATACCCGGAAAGGCAAGGCCTTGCGGTTTGTCAGGACAGTAACCGATAATTATCTGATGCTGGCGGGTAAGCGGTTACACTGTCAGAACGTGGCGCGGGAGTACGAGGCCTCTCTGAGTCAGAACTGCCGTATGGTCGTCCGGTTGTATAACGATGGTCTGGCTTTTCGCTATGAGTATACAAATCTGCTACAAGGGAAGGTTCCCGACGAGCAGACCGTCTACCGTATTCCTGAGGGGACACGGCGCTGGATGCAACAATGGACCGAGGCTTACGAGGGTTTCTTTCCGTTGATAACAACCTATCAGGTGAAACCGACGGGGCGTCCTTCCGAAAGATCGGCGTCGCCAGAGGGTTGGAACAACCGCTGGGGCTACCCGGCATTGTTGGAGCCTGTGGATGGAATCTTCGTCTTATTGTCGGAAGCGAACATTGAGCGCGGACAGAGTGCCTCGTGCCTGTATAACGACGGTGAGCGTTTCCGGGTTGTTCCTGCGGAGAACAAGACAGTTGTCAGCGGCTCGTGGCATACGCCCTGGCGTGTGGCCATCATCGGACAACTGAGGAATCTGGTCGAGTCGACACTGATTACCGATGTGAGCGAACCTTGCCGGTTGACCGATGTCAGCTGGATTAAGCCCGGTGTGGTGTCGTGGATTTACTGGGCATACAATCATGGAAGCAACGACTACGAGATTATCAGGAAGTATGTCGATATGGCGGTGGCATTACGGCTGCCCTACGTGCTGATAGATGCTGAGTGGGATGAGATGGGAGGCTACGGGCAGGCAGGCAAAGGCCGGGAGGGGGACGGTAAGACCATCGAGGATGCTGTGAACTATGCAAACTCGAAGGGTGTCCGCCCGCTCATCTGGTATAACTCCAGTGTGGGTTGGATTGACGGTGCGCCGGGACCGAAATTCCGGCTGAACAAGGCTGAGGACCGTGAGCGTGAGTTCGCCTGGTGCGAGAGAATCGGTGTTGCCGGTGTGAAGATAGACTTTTTCTCGGGCGACAACCAGATGAACATGGACTATTGTATGGACCTGTTGGAGTGTGCCGCCCGCCACCATCTGTTGGTCAACTTCCATGGTGCCACCATTCCCCGCGGCTGGCAGCGCACCTATCCCAACCTGATGACCACCGAGGGCGTCTACGGAGCAGAGTGGTATAATAACGTACCGACGTTTACCGATAAGGCTGCCTGCCACAATGCCACGCTGCCTTTCACCCGCAACGTCATCGGACCGATGGACTATACACCGTGTACGTTCAGCGATTCCCAGCATCCGCACATCACCACCCATGCCCATGAGTTGGCGCTGACAGTGCTCTATGAGTCAGCACTTCAGCATCTTGCTGATAAGCCAGAGAGCTACTTGACGCAGCCCAAGGAGGTTCAGACCTTCCTCAGCCAGCTGCCTTCCGTGTGGGAAGAGACCCGTTTCGTAGGCGGTTATCCCGGCGAGTATGCCGTCATAGCCCGTCGTTGTGGGAATACCTGGTACGTAGCAGGTATCAATGGCTCCGATTCCGAGCGTGTCGTGGAACTGCCTTTGAGTCACTTGTTACCGCAAAAGCATTTTCGTGTTGCTTTCCTCGACCAAAAGGATTCCTATTTGTTGTGGAAGATTCAGACTGCAGGCATGTTGCCAGAGCGAGTGGTCTGTCAGCCGCGGGGCGGTTTTGTATTTGTAATCAACGAATGAATCAAAAAATAATTTTACGGAATATGAAAAAGACATTATTGTGCTGTCTGGCATGGTTGCTCCTATCAGTTGGGGCAAATGCTCAGATGATAGTTAGCCCTGACATGAATCCCACGTTGAATGAATACCAGGCCTTGCTCATCAACTCCTCAACCAATCATGCAAACCTTCAGGTGTTGCTTGACTCCTCGGAGGAATATATGATTGGCAAAGACGAAGCCGGACGCATCATCGGTGAAGTGAAAGCCGGCGTGAAGCACTGGAAGTCCATTGCCATACGTCTTGGCATGGCCAAGAGAGATGGATGTATTTGAACAGGTGTTCCAACGGTCGCTTAGATGATCGACATCACGTAGCACTATGTGGCGTGGTGATACATCATCCTTCATGCCATCGTGTGGCAAAATGTAGTGAAAATGATGGAACCCAGAAAGCATCATGAATGAACATTAATTTATCATGACATGAAAAATAATTCTTTAAATCTAGTCTTATTCTTCTATACAGTCTGCCTGTTATCCGTCTTGACGGGCTGCAAAGATTCCCGGCAAAAGTCAGTATTGGAATTGGCAGCAGAGACGGAAGAGAACTACGAGTTGAACGAAGAGCAGCAGATCTTAGTCCGCAACGGCAATGACTTCTCCATCAAGTTCTTCAAGAGAATTGCTGAGGAGGAAGGAGAGAAGAATGTCTTCGTCTCAACAATTGGAATATTCTATTCATTGAACATTATCAACAATGGCGCATCAGGCCAGACCCGACAAGAAATCTGCAATGCCCTGAACATGGACACAACCGATGTCGAGAGTGTCAACAAACTCTGCCGAAGGCTGATGATAGGCCAGGCAAAAGCAATAGAAGACGAATTCTTCGGCCCATCATCATATATGAGGAATGCCACGTTGTTCCAGGCAGGAAACCGCGTAAACACAGCCCCATCCTTCCAGGAGATTTTGCAACACGACTATTTTGCCAATATCATCACTGGAGATGTTGATGGCACCCAACAGCAAATGATTGACAAATGGTGTGCCGAACAGACGGAGGGATTGCTCAGCAGTTTCCCTGTCAAACAGACTGACGAAGGGTCGGCAAACTTGCTCGTCGCAAACTTCTTCAACGGCAGATGGGTGCAAGAGTTTGACAAGGAGTCTACAAAAGAGGAACCTTTCAAGGGTGGGGTCAGCTCTACGGTCAATATGATGAACATGACGGATAATGAGGAAGTTTTCTCATATGCGAAACTTGATGACTTCTCCATGCTCAGGATACCCTATATAGGTGGTTACAGGCTCTACATCATCCTGCCAGACAAGATTGACGGCCTAACAACATTGCTCCAATCCCTTGACGGGGAGAAACTCCGTTCCGCCATGAGCCAATTGAAATCTTACAATCATACCTATGTCAAAATCCCAAAATTTGAGATTGACTATTCACTCAACGCTAACAGCTGTCTTGCATCGTTGGGAGTCGGCAGAATGTTCAGCAACCATGCCGAACTGAACCGCATTCAATCCGAACCGATGAAGATTGGTGAGATTGTTCAAAAGACCAAAGTCATCCTGGATGAGGATGGGACAAGGGCAGGTGCCATCACTTCTGTCTCGTTTGTCACCCTGAGTGAAACGATGAATCCGACAGAGGCTTACTTCTATGCCGACCATCCCTTCGCCTATATCATTCAAGACCCATTCGACAGCTACTGTTTCATGGGAACGTTCTGGGGTGACCCTAAGTAGATGATGAACTATTCTTGAATGAACGAAAGTTCAATGTGAATACTAAAGACAAAGGGTGAATGAGAACAAGAGCACTGCTACGTTATTCTTACCGCGTTATAGAGATATTGCTGATACTCTCCATAACTGCCGGACTTATTGCTTTAGGGCTCCAAAGCCATGACAAGGCCGAAATGGTTGGATTGCTAAGCCCTGTCATCGTGGCCTTGGCATGGATGTGGTTCATATCCTTGCTGCTGTTGATCATTATCACAGCCTCCTTCATTCGTTCCATCCCACCATCCACCTCCTACAAAAAAACAATCCTTTCCCTACATATCCTCAATGTTGTCCTATGGTTCCTGATTTATTATCTTCTCCCAAAACCTGCCCCATGTGATGCGGCCTTGATGGAGAATCATTTCAAGACACATCAAGACAACATGTATGACTTGGTCAGATATGTGCGCAGCTCTTTGAACGATACCTGTTCGATAGTCCTTCTTTACAGGAATGATGATGTTCAGGAGTTCACGATAAGGAATAGGGGCGAATGCGAAGAACTAACAGACCTGGATGACAAACGTGAACTTGAGACGGTACTCCAGACAGCAGGATTGTCCATGCAGGAATTCTCTGTGATTAAAGAAAAAATGCACAAGGCAGGGGTCATCGGCATCGAGATAGGCAAAAACCTTTTCCCCTACCTGGAGCCTGGAAAAAGCGTTTTGCTGTTCAGATGGCATGGGGTTAACAGGTATCAATTTACCCTGTATGACCATCCCATGACGGAAGAAAAAAAGCATGAGGTCCTGTCATTGTTCCAGCATGTCTTATACAACGACAGCGTGGTATTTGAGTCCTTCGGCGGCTATCCCGGAATGAGAGGTTTCCCTGACAGAGACCATTTCCTTGCCAACCATGGATTCAAGGTGGAAACATCAGGTGCGGCAGGACAATAGGATAAGGAACCAAAGCAAATAATGTGGGGAGTAGAAAGCAAGCAAAAGCTAGCTACATACCAACCTATTGAGCACTTCAAAATAACAAATAGGAAAAATTTGTTCAAAAAGCTTTTTTATTACATCTATAATTATTATATTTGCAATAAAATAGCGTCAACCATGGATAAAAACTCTGTAAAGAACCCTTTCATAGTAGGCAAGTATCTGTCTGATAGATATTTCTGCGAAAGGTCGAACGAAACGGAATTTCTATGCAAACAGATTCAGAATGGCCGGGATGTGGCCATCATCTCACCTGTTTAGGTGCATGCATCAGCCCATCTGTATCGGCAGACAATTTCTTTTTTTTTAGTCTTGTTTCTGTTATAGGAAAAGTCTCTTCATCGGATTCTTTTCCTATAACAGTTAGTTGTTCGTTGAACGATAACCGCAGAAAGTGACTTGTTGCGGTACAAACAATGGCTTTTTGAGGTACAGGCAATGACCGATTGGGGTACAATCAGGCACAAATCGTGAGTCTATCACTGGAGTGAAAGGATCCTCTCACTGTAGTGATAGCTTTCTCTCACTGTAGTGATAGCGTGTAATAAATGATAGTTGTGACCGGTTTTGCGGTTCTCAAAACTTAGCAGAAGACCTTGCGAACCACCATGCAAAGATACATTTTTTTCCTCGAAAAGCCATCGCTTTTCACAAAAAACTCTTCTCCAATTCTTCAAGACCAATCATCAGTTTTCTGTTAGGGATTCAAATCTATTCCCGTTTCAGTTGGATAGTGGCATGAAGGGGACGATGGTCGGAAGCTAGCCCTGTGCCGACATAAGTGTTGAGAACGGAAGCTGCAGAAGCGTGGGGCTGGTTGATGAGGATATAGTCAATACAGCTGTTTGGCTTGTCGGCAGGGAAAGTGGGCAGGGCGGGATTGTTCAGTACTCGGAAATGACGCGTGAGGGCTTCGTAGAAGGCAGTGCCTGGTTGTCCATTCAGGTCTCCCATAAGGAAGAATGGTTTCTTCCAACGGATGACTTCGCCTGAGATGATGTCGATGGACGCCATACGGTCTGCCTCGGTCAGTGAGAGATGCGTGCATGCCACCACATAATGCTTGAACTCTGCCACTAACAACACTCTTGCCTCTCCGCGGCCAGGAAGAGGTATACGGGTTACAGACAAGGGTTTCTTCTTGCAGAGAAGGCCCACGCCATACTTTCCACCTTGATAATTGATGGCAGGAGCAAAGACTGCTTTCATCTTCATGGCTTTGGCAATCTCATCGAGTCCATAGCGGTTATCGGTGCGTTTGGTCATGCTGTCTACCTCCTGAACAGCCACCACATCGGGCTTCGCCAGACTTAGCGTTTGGGCGATGCGCTGGTAGTCGATACGTCCATCCATTCCTTTACCATGCCGTATGTTATAGGTCGAGAGATGAATGGTTCTCGTCCTGGACTTGCATAAGGCGCAACAGGTAGGTAACAACGCCATGAAAAGGCAGATTATCAGTGTTCTTCTCATCATTAATTCTCGTTATTTGGTAACAAAGATAGGTAACAATCTCCATAATCGGTACGCTGGCTACCTACCTTTTGTATACTTTAACAGATAGTTAGGATGAATCATGAATCTGGTAATGAATCTAGTTTGGTTTTTGAACATCCCATCTCTGGAATCTAGTATCGAATCATCTTTGTTTCATGATTTTTAACATGTCCCGATATGTTGATTCCCGCTTTTCGCATTATATTTGCAAAAGCATCTTCAAACAACTCTAAATATGGGAATCCTTAACAATATAATTGGTAGTGTCCTCGGAGGAGGGAACAAGAGCAAGACGATTACTTTCAACGCTTTGCCTAACACGTTGAATGGGTTGAAGGCAATGCCCGAGGCCAGTTTGAGCGACGAGTTCACGGTGGCAGCCTTGTCGGTGGCAATATTGTGCAACTACGAGAATAATCCGCAGGAAACTGTCGCGATGTTGAATTACCTGAGAGGTCCGCGCCCGTTGTCCCAGTTGGATATTCAGTTCCTCAGAGACCGTTTGTCGGGCAAAGGCTATAAGACGTTCTCGTATTTCAAGGGTTCCTCACCGGCAAACAACTACACGCCGGCAAGGCCCTACCAGATTGTGGTGAGCACCACCCCCTATAGTTATCAGCAGAAAGACTATGCGACGCTTTACTTGAAGTCGTCGGGAGCAGACTCGCCACGGCCCGTCACACTTCGTAAGAAACCCAGCACCGGCCAATGGTTTGTTTGGGAAATCAACTACTTGAGTGATATCCGTATACCTGCCAGTCAGGATGCTTGGCGGTAATCTCCCAACAAAGACTTTTCTAGGATGAATTGATAAGGGCGTCGACTGGCGTCCTTATTCTTTTTATTTGTCAGACGGGTATATACGGGATAAGGCCCTGCATAGGGTGATGTCTCATGAACCGTTGTACTATGATACAAATGACAATAAGCGCCATGTTACGCTTTCAAATTGCTACAAAAAAATAAAAACATGTTACGGAAGAAAAAAGACATGCCGTTTTTCTGTTGTATCTTTGCCGTTGGAAATAGTTTTTTGTATCGATATGAAACGTTTAATTTTGTTTTTATCATTCGCAGCTGTCGGCATTGTTGTGTCGGCGCAGCAACTGCCATATCAGAATCCGGACCTGAGTGCCAAAGAGCGTGCAAAGGACTTATGCTCACGTCTGACACTGGAAGAGAAAGCCCAGCTGATGCTCGACGAGAGTCCTGCCATCCCCCGTTTAGGTATCAAAAAATTCTTTTGGTGGAGCGAGGCTCTTCATGGTGCTGCCAATATGGGTAATGTGACGGTGTTCCCCGAGCCCGTAGCCATGGCTTCCTCGTTCAATCCCGACTTGCTATATAAGTGTTTCGATGTGGCCTCGACGGAGTTCCGCGCACAGTACAACCACCGTCTTTACGACTTGGGCGGCGAGGATATGAAAATGCGTAGTCTGTCGGTATGGACACCCAATGTAAACATCTTCCGCGACCCGCGGTGGGGCAGAGGACAAGAGACCTATGGTGAGGACCCGTACCTGACCTCGGTGATGGGCGATGCCGTGGTGCGCGGTCTGCAAGGCCCCGAGTCGTCGAAATACCGTAAGCTGTGGGCGTGTGCCAAGCACTATGCCGTGCATAGCGGTCCTGAATATACCCGTCACTCCGCCAATCTGACCGATGTCCCGGTGCGTGATTTCTGGGAAACCTATATGCCCGCCTTCAAACACCTGGTGCAGAAGAGCAAGGTGCGCGAGGTTATGTGTGCCTATCAGCGTCTTGACGACGATCCCTGTTGTGGTTCCAGCCGCCTGTTACAACAGATTCTGCGCGATGAATGGGGCTTCCAGTATCTGGTGGTCAGCGACTGCGGGGCTGTGAGTGATTTCTACACTTCGCATAAGAGCTCGTCGTCGCCCGTTACTGCTTCTGCCAAGGCAACGCTTGCCGGTACCGATGTGGAATGTGGCTACGGATATGCCTACAGGAGTATTCCTGAGGCTGTGCGTCGTGGACTGATTACTGAGGCAGAAGTAGACAAGCATGTCGTACGCCTGTTGGAAGGACGTTTCGACTTAGGCGAGATGGACGCCCCGTCGTTGGTAGAATGGTCGAAGATTCCTTATTCGGCGATGTCGACAAAAGCATCAGCCCAGCTGTCGCTCGACATGGCACGCCAGACGATAGTGTTGCTTCAGAACAACAACAATATCCTGCCTCTGCAGAAAAATAAGGAGAAGATAGCCGTTATCGGTCCTAATGCCGACAATGAACCCATGATGTGGGGAAACTACAACGGTACGCCCAACCATACCGTTACCATTCTCGACGGTCTTAAGAAGAAACAGAAGAAACTGGTTTATCTGCCTGGTTGTGACCTGACCTACGACCAAGTGATGGAGAGTCACATGGCAACCGAATGTACAGCTCCCGATGGCAAGCGCGGTCTGAAGGGTACGTTTTGGACAAATACCGAGATGGAAGGTAAGCCTTTTACTACCGAATACTATACGAAGCCCTTGGCTGTTACCACCAACGGTATGCACGTGTTTGCTCCCGGTCTGCCCATCGAGGATTTCTCTGCCAAATATGAGACGACCTTTGCTCCCAAGGAGGCAGGCGAGTATGTGGTGAACGTGGAAGGAACAGGTCATTTTGAACTCTATATAAATGGAGAGCGGAAATTCCGTCACCACATCTGGCGTTCCACGCCTACCCGTACGGTGTTGAAGGCAGAGGCTGGAGAGAAATTCCAGATTGAAGTGCGTTTCCAAACTGTCAAGACATGGGGAGCAGGCATGAAAATTAATATTGCCCGCGAGCTGCCCATCGATTATCAGGAGAATATCGCTAAATTGAAAGGCATCGACAAGGTCATCTTTGTGGGGGGAATAGCTCCAAGCTTGGAAGGTGAGGAGATGCCCGTCAACATCGATGGTTTCCGTGGTGGTGACCGTACAAGTATTGAACTTCCGCGTGTACAGCGTGAGTTCCTGAAGGCACTCAAGGCAGCAGGCAAGCAGGTTGTCTTCGTGTGCTGCTCAGGGTCGGCCATCGCATTGCTACCCGAGACCCAGTCGTGCGATGCCATTGTCCAGGCATGGTATGCGGGTCAGGAGGGAGGACAGGCTGTTGCCGATGTGCTTTTCGGCGACTATAATCCCGGTGGCAAGTTGCCCGTAACGTTTTATAAGAGCACAGAGCAGTTGCCCGACTACGAGAACTACTCGATGAAGGGCCGTACTTACCGTTATTTCGATGACCCATTGTTTGCATTCGGTTACGGACAGAGCTACACGCAGTTCCAGATGGGTGAGGCGAAAATGAGCGGTGAGGCAGGAAACTTTACCTTATCGGTGCCTGTCAGCAACATCGGCAAGCGTGATGGTGTGGAGATTGTGCAGGTGTATGTCCGCAATACGGCCGACAAGGAAGGGCCGTTGAAGTCGCTCCGTGCCTTCTGTCGTGTGAATGTGAAGGCCGGTCAGACAGTGACAGCGAAACTGAAACTAACCAAAGAGTCGTTTGAGTTTTTCGATACCGAGACCAACACCATGCGCATCAAGCCAGGATCCTACGAGATTCTATATGGAAACAGTTCCCGGGATGAAGACCTGAAACGTCTGACTCTTGATTACCAGCAGTAGATTATGAAGAAATACCTAATCCCACTCTTATATATCATTCCTGCCGTTGTGGTGTTTGCTTTTTTAGGCTATAGCCACCCATGGTTGATGACAGTACGTGAGGATGGTCAGTTATGGCTCCTTAGCGGTGACTATTTGCTACAGCGCTTGTCGGAACCTGGCGGGCTGGCACGTTATGTGGGAGAGTTCTTTGTACAATTCTGCTACTATGTCGCCTGGGGAGCCGCCGTCATTGCACTGCTCTTTCTGTTTATGCAGTGGCTTTGGTGGTTGGTGGTGCGCCGTATTTGGCGGTATTACCACCATAAAGAGGGGCAGTCTGGGCAGTCACCGGTATGGCTGCACTTCTTGTCTTTCGTTCCTCATGTGCTGATATGGCTGTTGTTGCTCGACATCAACGTGCAGATGACGCTTCCTGTCGCTGTTGCCCTTGTGCTTTTGCTCTCATTACTAGTACCGCAGCGTGGTCGTTTGTCCTTCCCTGTCGCCGTTGTTTTGCTATTGGTAGGCTGGTGGCTGGCAGGACCAGTCGTCATCCTGTTGCCGTTTTTGGCTCCATGGTCATTGTTACCTAATAAGGCTGACCGACGTGGCGTGGCAGGAGGAGTGGTTCGCTTGCTGATTCTGGTGTTCCTGTTGCTGGGAGCCATCTGGCTGTATGCACCACAAGGCAATCGTCCGATGCGTCAGTTGCTGACGGGAATTGACTATGTCAACAATAAAAAAAATATGGTGGGAACACCCGAAGAGCAACAGTATTGTCTTTTGGTGCAGCTTCATTTGTGGAACCGCCTGATCTCGGTAGCAGCCAAGCACCCACCTAAGTCGCGTGCCTGCAAATATGCGGTGATGCTGGCCGAGTGGAAATTATGGAATGGCCGGGAACAGGAACTGCTCCAATGCCTGCACGACACATGGGGCTCGTTATCCAGTTGTGCAGCCTCGTTGCTGATGAGCGAGTTGTATTTGCAAATCGGCTGGTTCCATATGTCGCAACGGGCAGCTCACGATGCTATGGTGTCGTATCCCAATTACAATAACAGTGGAAGGGCGCTAAAACGACTGGCAGAGATGAATCTCGTTACAGGTCATTACGATTTGGTGAGAAAATATGCCGTCATTCTGGAACAAGCCCCGTTCTACAGGTCGTGGGCACGAGATATCCGGCAGATGGCAGACCATCCCGAACTCATCGAACGAAATGCCAGTGTGATGGGACTGCGCAGCATTTACCACCAGACACCTGACGGAGTTTTCTATTGATCTCATACTGAAAAAGAAATTAGCACCATGCAACATACGCACGACAACACTCACACTGTACTAACAACAGTCAGGTTTGGCACAGCAAGAACGTTCTCGTTAACGATAAGGTTAGCGGTAGCGTTATTGTTAGCGGTTATCATTGCCTGCCAGCCTCGTCCGCACGATGTGCATCAGGCGAATACCTTGCCCGACATTTATCCCGACTATGTGGATGTGACGGTTCCTGCAGATATAGCCCCATTGAACTTTGCCATGTCCGATGATGAGGTCGACTGGCTCTGTGTTGAGGTTACGGGCTCGAAGGGCGGACGGTTAACTGCGTCGGGCGAAGAGACCGATTTCGATATTGATGCCTGGCACCAGTTGCTGGCCGACAATATAGGCGGGGAGTTGCGCGTGACAGTGACAGCCCGTAAGGAGCAACAGTGGACGAGCTATCGTCCCTTTATCATCCACGTCAGCACCCAGCCGCTGGGCGAGTGGGGAGTCACCTACCGGCGCATTGCTCCCGGTTACTCTCTTTTCGGACTGATGGGCATCTGGCAGAGGAACTTGTCGAATTTCGACGAGGCACCCTTGCTACTGACCAGTCAGATACCGGGACAGTGTATCAACTGCCACACGCCCAACCGTACCAACCCCGACGAGTATGTGTTCCATGTCCGTGGCTCACATGGTGCCACCGTCATTCACCGGAAGGGTAGCTATGAATGGCTCAAAGCCAAGAACGACACACTGAAAGGATCGATGGTCTATCCCGCCTGGCACCCCAATGGCCGCTTCTGCGCTTTCTCTACCAACAAGACTGCACAGATGTTCCACATGGCCAACCCGAAACTCATTGAAGTATACGACAATGCTTCCGATCTCTTTGTCTACGATACGCAGACACACACAATCCTGATCGACAGCCTTGTCATGAAACCAGGATGGTCGGAGAATACTCCTACTTTCTCGGCTGATGGCCGTTGGCTGTTTTTTACAACGGCCCTCCAGCAGACATACCCTAAAGGATATGAGCAGCAGCGCTACAGCCTGTGCCGGGTGGCTTTCGATGTGTCGACAGGTCGTCTGGGTGATCAGGTTGACACACTCATTCATGCCCGGCAGACCGGCAAGAGTGTAACGTGGCCCCGTGCCAGCTATGATGGCCGCTACGTGATGTACACCCAATTAGACTATGGCTATTTCTCTGTATGGCATCCCGAGGCAGACTTGTGGTTGCTTGACCTGAAGACCGGAGAGGCAAGGCCTATGGACGAGGTGAACAGCCCGCGTTCGGAAAGCCTGCATCAATGGTCGGCCAACAGTCGCTGGTTTCTTTTCACCAGCCGTCGCGATGATGGGCTCTACACACGCCTCTATTTTGCCTCCATCGATGAGGAAGGCAAGGCCACCAAGCCCTTCCTCCTGCCTCAACGACATCCGAAAGCTTATTATCGGAATCTTCTGTATTCCTATAACACTCCCGATTTTACGACCCGCCGTATAGATCCCGATACCCGTCAGATGGGACAACGCATTGAGAGTGGCGAGCGAGTGCCTACCACCGTCAACATAAATAAGCAGAATACAGAGTAACATAGAAAAAATAATATGAATATATAATCATTAAACTCTCAAAGTAACAATGAAGAAAACCTTAATCACAGCAGTAGTCGTATGCGCCACGCTGTGCGCTTGGGCACAAGATGCCACTTTCTCGTACTTTAAGTACACGGGCAACGACACCCGTTTCGACAAGCAGTACGACCCGACCAGCCAATATCTGAATCCCATTCTGGCAGGTTTCTATCCCGACCCGTCGTTTTGCAGAGTGGGCGATAAGTTCTATTTGGTGAACTCCTCGTTCTCCTTTTTCCCCGGAGTACCCATTTTCGAGAGTGAGGACCTCGTGAATTGGCAGCAGATTGGTCATGTATTAGACCGTCCCTCACAGTTGCCCCTTGATGGGCAGGGTGTGTCGCAGGGTATCTTTGCCCCCGATATTAAGTACAATCCGAAGAACAAGACCTACTACATGATTACCACTAGCATCCGCATGGGTAATTTCTTCGTGAAGACCAAGGACCCGCACATGGGATGGAGCGACCCTATTCCTCTGCCTAAGATTGACGGTATTGACCCTTCTTTCTTCTTCGATAACAATGGCAAGGCATATATCGTGCACAACGGGCCTGTTGACGGTGGTGCCGACTATGAGGGACAACGTGCCATCCGCATCTTCCGTTTCGACACGAAAGGTGACAGTATCATAGGCACTTACCGACAGATAGTACGCGGTGGCACTCATGTTGAGGCCCATCCGATATGGATTGAGGGTCCGCACCTCTACCGCATCGGTAAATACTACTATCTGATGTGTGCTGAGGGTGGTACGGGCGATTGGCACAGTGAGGTGATTCTGCGCGCTCCGGTGAAATCGGACATCATGGATCCTGCCTCTTGGGAGGAATGTCCTAACAATCCTATCCTTACCCAGCGCACGGGTGTTGACCCCAATCGTGCTGACATTGTCACCAGTACTGGTCATGCAGACCTTGTTCAAGACAAGCAAGGCCGCTGGTGGGCTGTGTTCCTTGGCTGCCGAGCTTACGAAGGACCATTCTATAATACAGGCCGTGATACTTACATGCTACCCGTCACATGGAAAGACGGATGGCCCGAGATCCTGGAAAAAGGAAAGGCATTGCCCACCGTGGTCAGCAAGACTGGCCTGGTTCCTGGTAGCGATGGTGCTCAGTACATTACAGGAAATTTCTCCTATACCGACAAGTTCGACACTGAAAAACTGAATCAGCGTTGGATGTTCCTGCGCAATCCGGAGATGAATCGATATAAGTGGGGCAAAGGTAAATTGACCATCCAGCCCTCATCTGCTGATATCAGCGAGAGGAAACCATTGTCAGCCCTGTTCTGTCGTCAGCAGCATACCACGTTCTCGGCTGAGACCGAAGTGGTTTTCTCGCCCAAATCAGAGAAGGATGTTGCCGGACTGGCTCTGTTGCAGAACGAGCAATACAACTTTGTGTTCGGCAAGACCATTCTTAACGGACGTCCGGCAGTGACACTCGTGCGTGCCGAAAAAGACAAGGTGTTGATTGGTTCGGCGTTCGTCAAGCCCGACAGTAGTCTGCAACTCAAAATAGAGGGCGACGGCCGCTACTACTCTTTCTATTATCGTGAGAATGGAGAATGGCGTTGCATAGCCGCAGGTGTCGATGCTGTCAACCTGAGTACTTCCCGTTCGGGAGGGTTCATAGGCGCCTGTATCGGTCTTTATGCCACGGCGAAATAAAAAAGATAAAGGATAACTGAGTTTTGTGTCATCTGCCACATGCAACCCGTCATCATGCTCTCTCGGGAAGCTGTGGCAGGTGGCACTATTCTTTTATGATGATAAATAACGTGAGTTCGACGAATTCGCGTTAACTTGAAACCGGCAGTTCTGCTGCCCTCATTCGTCACTAAACCTTACTATCGCCTGACGGATAATGGCTTATGCTTGGTGACACTTGTCTTTCTGCCGTCACGATGCCTTCACACACATTTTGTAATCGATGCCTGATTACCCTCTAACTAGTTAATCAATTAAGGTCTAATCAGGCATTAATTAGAACGTAACTAGGCATCAATTAGAGCATAAGTAGGCATTAATTCGAGCATAATCAGGCATTAATTGCAATTTCCAAAAAGTTGCACACAGA
>JAEEXN010000057.1 GCA_016291595.1 Prevotella sp. | reverse complement strand
CGGCCAGGTTGCACTCCTCGAAGATGGGCGCCAGCTCAAACTGGTTGGGAGCCACCTCGTTGTGGCGCGTCTTGCAGGGGATGGCCAGTTCCAGCGCCTGTACCTCGAGGTCTTTCATGAATGCCTGCACGCGGTCGGGTATTGTTCCGAAATAGTGGTCGTCCATTTGCTGGTTCTTGGCTGAGTCGTGTCCCATCAGTGTGCGGCCTGTAAGCATCAGGTCCGGGCGAGCTGAGTAGAGACCCTCGTCGACCAGGAAATACTCCTGTTCCCAACCGAGATTCGATACTACCTTTTTCACATGAGGGTCGAAATATTTCACGACGGCTGCCGCAGCCTCGCCGATGGCTCGCAACGAGCGCTTCAGCGGTGCCTTATAGTCGAGGGCCTCGCCGGTATAGGAGATGAAGATGGTCGGAATACAAAGCGTGTCATCGATGATGAACACGGGTGACGTCGGATCCCAGGCAGAGTAGCCGCGTGCCTCGAAAGTTGCCCTGATGCCTCCGTTAGGAAAACTGGAGGCGTCGGGTTCCTGCTGAACGAGCAGCTTTCCGCTGAACTCCTCAATCATGCCGCCTTTTCCGTCGTGCTCGATGAAGGCGTCGTGTTTCTCGGCAGTACCCTCAGTCAGTGGCTGGAACCAGTGGGTGTAGTGTGTCACACCGTTTTCCTCTGCCCACTGCTGCATTCCTCGTGCTACATCGTCGGCGATGGAACGGTCGAGAGGCGCACCGTTGTCAATGGCATTGATCAGTTTTTCGTATACGTCGCGCTGCAGATACTTATACATCTTCGACCGCGTGAACACGTATTTGCCAAAATACTCCGATGGTCTTTCCACCGGTGCAATCACCTCTAAAGGCTTTTTCTTGAAAGCCTCCTCAACTACCTGAAATCTTAAATTAGCCATCCTTTTGTTACCTATTTTATTATTTTGCTTGCAAAATTACATATTTTTTCCGAGAAACGATGATAGGTTACTATAAAATGAGCAAATAAACTTTTGCGGGTTCACCGGGTAATGTATCGCTAATGGAGAGAAGGCGGAGGAAGTGGATGGCCGACAGAAAAAAGCAGGACCCGCTTTGAGCGGACCCTGCCATTAGATTGGAAGTTATATCTTATTTTCTGCGTCCTCCGAAGTTGCCGTTGGGATTCATACCGCTGCGACTATTCGTCTGACGAGAATTTGTCTTGTTGACAGCTACGCTGCGAGAGTTCATCTCCCGGGTCGGTGCACTGTTGATGGTGCCCGTGCGACGGTTGTTCATCGTAGTTGTGTTCTTAGAGATACCAGCCATAGGCTTGTGAGTATTTACATTTATCACTTTTGTGATGTTAACACCCGATCTGCCAGCAGAACGATTTGCGTAATAGTTGCTGTGGAGACGGTTATTTCCACCACGGTAGGTTACATATACCTTCGGATGTGCATTGAACATGCGTCCTACAGTATAGTGGCTATAGATGCCGAACACCCAGTTGCTCTTCACCCAGTTGATGGGACGATAGAAATAAGCTGTTGCCATATAGCGATCGTACTGCCAGCTGGTGAGCACAAAGCGCAAATCGGCGTTGCGGCGATCCCAGTAGATGCCAAACACATCGTTGTAATGGTTGACACTCATCAGGTAGTCGAGGTTAATCTCATATACATCTTCATATTGTGCGCTACTCAGGTTCAGCTCGTAGGCCATCTTGTCCGAGAGGAAGAGTGCCTCGTTGCGTGCCTCTGTGTAAGTCATTGCCGATGCAGTGATGGCTATCGTCATCAGTACTGCCATTAACATCATCTTCTTCATAGTCGTACATCTTTAATTGTTATACATCCTGTTCTTGTTCTCATCGGCAAAATAACTACATTTTTTCCACTCCGCAAAGGGATTATACCTAAACAGTTAGAGGATTTTCCCTAATGTTTCGTGGGAAAATCCTCTATATAAGTCTTTGTCGCTACATGGAGCGTGATGATTACATGGAGCATGGAAGGCCCCTCCGTGGTTGTGGAGGGTTGCTCCGTGTTTGTGGAGAGTTGCTCCGTGTTTGTGGAAGGTCTCTCCGTTTCCGAAGAAGGCTCTTACATGTAGCCCAGCCAGCGCAGGATGTCGTTCAGATTGGCTACTACCATGAGCAGGATAAGGATGCCGAATCCCACATACTCAGCCTTGATCATAAAGTTCTCGCTGGGCTTGCGGCGGGTAACCATCTCGTAGAGCAGGAACAGAACGTGGCCTCCGTCGAGTGCGGGAATGGGCAGAATGTTCATGAATGCCAGGATGATGCTCAAGAAGGCGGTCATCTTCCAGAACAGATACCAGTCCCACGATGCGGGGAAGAGGCTGCCAATGGCTCCGAATCCGCCAAGCGACTTGGCTCCGTCGGCAGTAAACACATATTTCATGTCGTCGACGTAGCCCTTCAGCACGGCAACACCATACTTGATTCCAGCGGGGAAACTTTCCAGGAAGCCGTAGTCAACATGTGTGGATTTGTACATCTGGTTGAGTGCCTTCGGCGCAAATCCGAATCGCAATTCAGGTGTGAGCACGGTCTGGATGGTGTCGAGATGCTGGGTGCCGGGTGCTCCAGCTTTGGCGATGACGAAGGTGGCGGTACGGATGCGCATGCTGTCGGCGGGCGTCTTCGCACTGGTCATCATATCCTCCAGTACTCCCAGCTCGAAGGTTACCTCATTCTGTGAGTCGACGGCTTTACCGTTGATGGCCTTGATCGTATCGCCTTTGGCCAGACCATATTTGGCGGCAGGCGTGTTGGGCAGTACGGTGTCGACAACTGCGGGAATAAACGGACGGGCAAACGAAGGCTCAGCCTTGAGCATGTCGAGCAGACTGATCTCTCCCGGCAGCGGAAGGCTCATCTTCTTGCCGTCACGAATCAGGTCTACGCGGGTTGCTGATGACAGGTCGCGGAACATATCGACGCTGAAGTCCTTGAACGGGCGCTTGTCGGTGCCCAACAGAATGTCGCCGTCCTTGAAACCGAGTGCCTTGGCCTCGCTGTTGAACTTCATTCCGTAAGTCATATCCTTCGAGGCAATGTAAGTGTCGCCCCAATGGAACAGAATCATCGAATAGATGAAGAGAGCCAGCAGGAAGTTGACCAGCACGCCCCCAATCATAATCAACAGGCGCTGCCATGCGGGCTTCGAGCGGAATTCCCACGACTGCACAGGCTTTTTCATCTGCTCAGTGTCGAAACTCTCGTCAATCATACCCGATATTTTGCAGTAACCACCTAACGGAAGCCAGCCAACGCCATATTCGGTATCGCTTTTCTTTGGTTTAAACTTAAACAGTTTGCCGCTCCATTTGCCGATGCCGAGGTCGAAGAAGATAAAGAATTTTTCCACGCGCACACCGAAGAGCTTGCTGAAGAAGAAATGGCCGCCCTCATGGAGCAGTACCAAGAGTGAGATTGCCAGAATGAACTGGAGCAATCGGATCATGAAAATTTCCATATATTATTATTTGTAATTTACAGTTGAAAATGTTTTTGTTCTTTCTATGCTTTCTGCTATGTATTGAACGCTTGTTTGTTATCCGTTTACAAGCTCACTTGCCACGCGCCTGGCCTCACGGTCGGTCTCCACATATGTTTCGTACGAGGGCGCCTTGATAAACGGCACACGTTGCATGGTCTGTGCAATAATGTCGCTCATCTGCAGGAATCCGCAACGGTCTTCCAGGAATGCGCGGTTCACTATTTCGTTGGCGGCATTGACGATACACGGCATGTTGCCACCCTGCCTGATGGCCTCAAACGCCAATGCCAGACAGCGGAATTTCTTTAAGTCCGGCTCAAAGAACTCCAGCGGATGCTTGAACAAGTCCAGTCGCTCGCCCGTGAGATGTAGCCGCTGGGGGAATGAGAATGCATACTGGATAGGCAACCGCATGTCGGGAACGCCCAACTGTGCCTTCACGGAACCGTCGCGGAACTGTACGGCACTATGGACGATGCTCTGCGGGTGTACCAGCACTTGTATCTGGTCGGCCTCTACACCGAACAGCCACTTGGCCTCGATAACCTCGAAGCCTTTGTTCATCATCGTGGCACTGTCGATGGTAATCTTTGCGCCCATGTCCCATGTCGGATGGCGCAGCGCGTCGGCCTTGGTGACGGTGGCGAGTTTGTCCTCGCTCATCAGCCGGAACGGTCCGCCGCTGGCAGTCAGCAGAATCTTCTCTATCTCGTTCTGGTCCTCGCCGACGAGACTCTGGAAGATAGCAGAGTGCTCGCTGTCTACCGGCAGGATGGGGGAGTGGTATGTCTGCGCCAGCTCGCAAATCAGCTCACCGGCAACCACAAGTGTTTCTTTGTTGGCCAGGCAGATGGTCTTCCGGGCCTTAATGGCATGGATGGTGGGCGAAAGGCCTGCAAATCCTACCATGGCAGTCAGCACCATGTCGATGGGCTCGGCCTCCACTATCTGGTCGAGTGCGGCCGCTCCCGCATAGATTTTAATGTCGGGCTGGTCTGCCAAGAGTGCTTTCAGCTCGTCGTATCTTGCCTCGTTGGCTATCACCACGGCGGCAGGCTTGAACTTCCGTGCCTGTTGGGCCAGCAGTTCCACCCTGTTGTTCGCTGTCAGACAGTACACCTCATACAAGTCGCTATGCTCCTCGATCACCTGAAGTGCCTGCGTGCCTATCGAACCCGTGCTGCCGAGTATGGCTATTTGTTTCTTCATTGTTTATTCTAATTCAGTATTTCTTCTTCGTTACAAATCCAAGATACCTTCCGGAAGGCTGATGCTAATGGTTCGGTTTTCTTTGTCGACACCTGTAATCAGCTCCTCGCTGGCAGGAATCAGCGCTCCGTTCTCCAGCTCGAAAAGGATGTTGATAGTCGTATCGTCTACCGAGGCAATCGTGCCTGCCTTTTGTCCTGTGTTCGAGTCGATGAGCGTAAATCCGACAATCTCCGCCCACGTGACCATTTCTTCGTCGCTGTCGGCCAGATGGCGCGGGAAAAACACCTCGCAGCCTGTCAGTTCCCTGGCCCGGTCCATCGTGTCAATATCGCAGAATTTCACCAGGGCGCTCTCGTTACTGCGGAAGCGGTACTCCTCCATGTAGAAAGGTACCAGGATGCCGTCGATGAGCAAGACGAGATAGTCGGCATCGGTTCTGTCGAAGACATCGTCGTCGAACATGAACGTCAGCTCGCCTTTCACACCGTGCGGTTTCCCCAGTTTTCCTATCTTGTATACATCCTCTGGTTTGATCATCGTTGCTATGTTATACCGGTTTCTTCGGCTCGTCAGTAATCTTTGGATTATCCTAATCCTCTCTTCTTATGTTTGCTCCGAGGGCATTCAGTCGGTTCTCAATATTCTCGTAACCACGGTCAATCTGCTCGATATTGTCGATGCGGCTGGTTCCGTTGGCGCTCATGGCGGCAATGAGCAGGGCTATACCTGCACGGATGTCGGGACTCGACATGCGTTGGGCACGGAGTTTGATTTTCCTGTCGTGGCCTACAACGACGGCACGGTGCGGGTCGCAGAGAATAATCTGTGCACCCATGTCGATCAGTTTGTCGACGAAGAACAAACGGCTCTCGAACATCTTCTGGTGGAACAATACCGAGCCGCGTGCCTGGGTGGCTACAACGATGAGCACACTCAGCAGGTCGGGCGTCAGTCCGGGCCAAGGCGCATCGGCCAAAGTCATGATTGTTCCATCAATAAACGAGTCGATGATATAGTGTGGCTGCCGTGGAATAATCAGGTCGTCGCCCTCCACTTTGATTTTTACGCCCAGCCGGCGGAAGGCATCGGGAATGATTCCCAGGTTGCGCAACGACACGTTCTTGATGCGTATTCCGTCGCCAATCATGGCAGCCATGCCGATAAACGAGCCTATCTCAATCATGTCGGGCAGGGTCGTGTGCTCCGTGCCGTGCAGTTTGTTCACGCCCTCAATGGTAATCAGGTTCGAGCCGATGCCGCTGATGTTGGCTCCCATGCGGTTCAGCATGTGGCAAAGCTGCTGCAGGTAAGGCTCGCAAGCAGCATTATAGATTGTAGTCGTGCCTTTGGCGACAACGGCAGCCATAATAATGTTGGCCGTGCCTGTCACCGAGGCTTCGTCGAGCAGCATGTAACAACCCTTCAGCTGCTTGGCGGCAATCTCGTATACGTTACGGTCGTCCAAGTGCTGAAACTTGGCACCCAGATATTTGAATCCCAGGAAGTGAGTGTCCAGACGCCTGCGCCCTATCTTGTCACCGCCCGGCTTGGTGATGACAGCTTTACCGAATCGTGCCAGCAGCGGACCGATCATCAGCACGCTGCCACGCAATGCGGCGCACTTCCTCACAAACTCGTCGCTTTCCAGATAGGTTAGGTTCAGGTCGTCAGCCTTGAACAAATAGTCGCTGGCTGCGATTTTTGTCACTTTCACTCCAATATCCTTCAGCAACTGAATCAGGTTGTTCACGTCGCGAATGTTCGGGATGTTGTTGATGCGCACCTCGTCCTCCGTCAGCAGGGTGGCACAAATCACCTGCAGGGCCTCGTTCTTGGCACCCTGTGGGGTAATCGTGCCGCTGAGCGGATGTCCGCCTTCTATGATAAATGCTGCCATAATACTGTCAATGAAACCTGCTTAATCTCGATTATCTTTTCTTGCCCTTTTTCTTCTCAGTCTCTTTGGGCATGAGTTTCTCAAACTTGAACGTGTCGATGTCAATCTGAATCTTTCCATCGGTGAAACGGGCCATGTCGGAGATTACTTTCTCGTCGTCTGCCGAGCCGTGGCTCCACTGATACAGGTTCTGTTTCATCTGGTTGGCGGTGATGCGCACCAGCTCATCACGCTCCTCGCCAGGCTCCATGGTCTTCAGTTTTTCGAAAATCTCGAACATCATCTTGCCGTAGTGGCGAACAGGAATATTCTCCATTGGATACTTCAGCGGCTCGGGCTTCGATGTGATTTTCTGCGCCTCATCCACGTCGTATGGCCAGTCGATGTCGAGCTTGAAATCACTCAGCAGAGCCAGATGGTCCCATAGTTTGTGCTTGTAGTCCTGGTTCTCGCGGTTCTGCGGAAACATACGTTCCATGATGGCGATGATGCTGTTGGCGCACTTCTGCCTTTCTTCCTTCGTGGGCAGTGAGATGGCATGGTCTACCATTTTCTTAATCTCGCGTCCGTACTCGGGAAGTACCAGTTTCTCGCGCTGCGTGTTATAGTCCAAACCTTCGATGTTCATTGTGTCTGTTTCGCAATTATAGGGTTGTTTTTTCTTGTTTCTTACTCTCTTCTTTTCAGCGGCGCTGCTGTCTTAGAGCAGTTTCTTGGGCGTCTTCGCTACAAAGTCTTTCAGATAGAAAGGCACGAAGTAGGCCACATCCTCATACTCCTCGCGCAGGAACTTGCGCTCTGCCAGCGGGAACATATATTTGCCCAGCGGCTCAATGCCTTTTATCAGGTGGGCGTTGGGATGGTTGATGGCCTCCATGCATTTTGCGGCTCCGTTACCGAAGAAATAGACAGGCCGTTCGTCCAGATATTCCTTGTATGTCTCGCTGTCAACAATGTCGGCGCGCACCTCACGCACAGGGCGCAGCGCACGGTCGTAGATACCGGCATACACCTCCATGCGACGGGCGTCAATCATCGGGCAGAGCAGGGCGTTCTCGTCAACCAGTTCGCGCAGCAGCACAGGCACACACAGCAGTTCCAGTGTAGGCACCGCCAACAGTTTCAGGTCGCGGGCATAACAGATGCCTTTCGCCATCGACACGCCGATGCGCAGGCCTGTATAAGAGCCGGGACCGCAACTCACAGCCACGGCATCGAACGGAATGGCATGGTTGTCGGTGAACGACAGGGCTTCGTCGACATACACGCCCAGACTGACCGCATGGTTGGGGCCGCTGTGGTCTTCTTTGTGGAAGATGCAGGCTCCGTCCTGGCTTACTGCCACCGAACATACATCCGTACTCGTTTCTATATTTAAAATGCAAGCCATATTCAAAAGACTCTAAATAATTTGCAAAATTACTCATTTTTCCGAAGAATATTTGTACTTTTGCAAAAAATTAACAAGAAAGTGATATGATACAGTCGATGACAGGCTACGGAAAGACTACCGTAACCTATAAGGAGAAGAAAATAAATGTTGAGATTAAATCATTAAACAGCAAGGCTCTTGATCTCTCTACGCGCATTGCTCCGCTCTATCGCGAGAAGGAGATGGAGATGCGGCAGATGATTGCACAGGCACTCATTCGCGGCAAGGTTGACTTTAATGTGTGGATAGAGAAAGAGGCAGGCTCCGATGCGACTCCCATCAATGCGGCACTTGTTGAGAATTATTACCATCAGATTAATAATATTTCTGCCAAGACAGGAATCCCACTTCCCGAAGACTGGTTCTACACGCTCCTCCGCATGCCCGACGTGCTCACGAAGACCGAGACGGAGGTGCTCAGCGAAGAAGAGTGGGCTGTTGTGAAGGGCGCCGTAGCCGATGCCATCGGCAAACTCGTCGTCTTCCGTCAGCAAGAGGGTGCTGCCCTGCAGGCGAAGTTCAACGAGAAAATTCACAATATCGCCACATTGCTCACCTCTATAGAGCCTTACGAGAAAGCGCGTGTTGAGAAAATCCGCAGCCGCATCATTGAGGGACTGAAGTCCATCCCTGAGGCCGAATACGACAAGAACCGGCTGGAGCAGGAACTGATTTATTATATAGAGAAACTCGACATCAGCGAGGAGAAACAGCGCCTGACCAACCATCTCAAGTATTTCCGCGAGACGATGGACGAGCCTGCCGGACAAGGCAAGAAACTGGGTTTCATCGCCCAGGAGATGGGACGCGAGATCAACACTACCGGCTCGAAGAGCAACAATGCCGAGATGCAGAACATCGTGGTGAAGATGAAGGACGAGCTCGAGCAGATCAAGGAGCAGGTGCTCAATGCGCTGTAAGCCTCTGCGGCTCGTGCTCTTGTCCCTGCGCCTTTCACTTCTGAATTTCGAAATACTAAACTTGAAACTCTGATACACATGAACAACAATCGAGGAAAATGCATTATCATCTCGGCCCCCAGCGGAACGGGAAAGTCGACCATCATCGGATGGCTCATGAAAGAGCATCCCGAACTGAAACTGGCGTTCAGCATCTCCTGCACCAGTCGCCCTCCACGTGGACAGGAGCGCCACGGAGTAGAATATTTCTTCCTCTCGCCCGAGGAGTTCCGCGAGCGCATTGCCGCCGATGAGTTCCTGGAGTACGAGGAAGTGTATCAGGACCGTTTCTATGGCACGCTCAAGGCACAGGTGGAGCGACAGCTCGAGGCCGGTCAGAACGTTGTCTTCGACGTCGACGTGAAAGGCGGAGTCAACATCAAGCGCCATTATGGTGACGAGGCGCTGAGTCTTTTCATCCAGCCACCCTCTATCGACGAGCTGCGCCGCCGCCTGGAAGGCCGCGCTACCGATGCCCCCGAGGTTATCGACCAGCGCATCGCCCGTGCCGAGTTTGAGCTCACCTTTGCTCCGCAGTTCGACCGCATCGTGGTCAACGACCAGCTGGAGCAGGCCGAGCACGACGCACTTGCCGTTATTCAGCAGTATCTGGGCATTCCGACAGAAGCATAGCGAATCATGCGGATAGGTATCTACGGCGGCAGCTTCAACCCCATTCACAAAGCCCATGTGCGGTTAGCCAAGGCTCTGCTCCGTGAGGCGGCGCTCGATGAGGTGTGGCTTATGGTCTCGCCGCAGAACCCGTTGAAGAGCCAGGCCGACCTCCTCGACGACGGGCAGCGGCTGCGCCTGGCGCGTGTTGCCCTGCAGAACGAGCGTCGGCTGGTGGCCTGCGACTACGAGTTCCGTCTTCCGCGCCCCTCGTACACCTTCGACACCATGGAGGCTTTGTCAGCCGACTATCCCCAGCATCAGTTCACGCTGCTCATTGGCGGCGACAACTGGGAGCGTTTCCCCCAGTGGTATCGTCACGACGAGCTCCTCCAGCGATACCCCATTGTCATTTATCCGCGTGAGGATTCTCCCATCGACGAGGCTGCGCTGCCCCCCAATGTGCGTCTGGTTCACACCCCTTTGATCAATATCAGCAGCACCGACATCCGCCGCCGCATTCGTGAGGGGCGCTCCATTGCCCGCCTTGTTCCCCGTGCGGTAGCCGACATCATCCTTCAGGAGGGACTCTATCGATAAAAGCGCGTAACGGCTTGCCCCCCCTTTCTCCTTCTTTTTTATTGGTTCTGGCGAGTACCGCCGGATGAGTGATTGTTTCCGTTTTGATGCCTCTTCCTGCCAGAAGATGGCCCTTCCCCGTGTCATCTGGCGCTGAGCGAGTAGGGCTTGTCAGCCGTAGCAAGGCCCCGTTTCTTGTTCGGTTTGCTTCCCATTACGAACTCGATGGTGCAGCCGGCGGTCAGTTGCTCGTGGGTGATATAGAGCTTCGGGTAGGGCTTGCCGTCGATGCGCACGCTCTGCACGTACCGGTTCCGGTCGCTCACCTTCGGTGCCTTGATCTCTACCGTCTTTCCGTTCTCCAGGCTCACGCGCATATAAGGCAGGTAGGGAGCCCCCAGCACATACTCGTTGCTGCCCGGCGCCACGGGATAGAAGCCCATCGCCGAGAACACATACCATGCCGACATCTGGCCGCAGTCGTCGTTGCCGCCCAGTCCTCTGATGTCGTTGCGGTACATCTTGTTCATGATCGTGCGCAGCCATTCCTGCGTCTTCCACGGTGTGCTGGTCCATGCATATAGATAAGGTACATGGTGGCTGGGCTCGTTGCCGTGCACATATCCGCCTACGAGGCACTCCGCCGTGATGTCCTCGTTGTCAGCATAGTATTTCGCGGGCAGGTCCATGGCGAACAGCCTGTTCAGCCTGTCGCGGAAGGCAGCCTCGCCGCCCATGCATTCCATCATCCCATATACGTCGTGCGGCACATGGAACGAGAAGTTCCACGAGTTGCCCTCGATGAATCCCTCGCCGTAGGTCTGATAGGGGTCCAGGTCTTTCTTGAACTCACCGTTGCGGTAGCGAGGCGACGCAAACCCTGTCCGCCGGTCGAAGGTGTTGCGGTAGTTCAGCGCCCGCTGCCTGAAGGTCTCTGCCACGCGCTCGTTGCCCACCGCCTTGGCGGCCGCATAGATGGCCCAGTCGTCGAAGGCATATTCCAGCGTGTTCGAGGCAGCCGTCGCGTCCGTGTCGAAGGGCGCAAATCCCAGTTCCATATAGTCGGCGATGCTGGGGAAGTAGCGGTTGGTGGCAGTCTGTGTCATGGCGTCTATCGCCTCGTCGTGGGCGATGTCGGCACCCTTCACGATGGCGTCCGCCAGCACCGTGACGGCATGGTAGCCCGTCATGCACCACCCCTCGTTGCCCATCAGGCTCCATACGGGCAGCATGCCCACAATGTTCTGCTGCTGGTGGCGTATCATCGACTTCACCATGTTCGTGTTTCTTGACGGTTTCAGCAGTCCCAGCAGCGGATGCTCCGCGCGGTAGGTGTCCCATACCGAGAAGATGGTGTAGTTGTCGAAGTCGCTGGCACGGTGTATGTTCCCGTCCACGCCCCTGTACTGCCTGTCCACGTCCATATAGACCGACGGGTTGATCATCGTGTGGTAGAGCGACGTGTAGAGCATCGCCTTCTGGCTGTCCGTGCCCTCGCAGTCGATGACCGCCAGCTCGCGCTCCCAGGCGTTGCGGGTCTCCTGGCACAGTGTCTCGAACGACTTTCCGCCGGCCTCTGCCCGCAGGTTCTTCAGGGCTCCCTCGGTAGAGACTGCCGAGAGCGCCACCTTCACCGTCAGTTCGTTGCCCGTCCGCGTCTGTTCGTCGAAGTTGAAGTAGGCCACCACGCTGCGCCCTGCGATGTCGGGGAAGTTGTGGTAGCGGTCGAATTTCCTCCAGAAGCCCACGTAGTTCTCCTTCTTCCTGTCGCGGTAGCCGTAGCTGCTCATGGGTTTCGAGAACGAGATGGCGAAGTAGGTGTAGTTCGAGCGGGCCCATCCGTCGGTGATGCGGTAGCCCGTCAGCAGCGTGTCGTTCTCCACGCGCAGCGTCGACCACAGCACCTTCCCGTCGTAGTTGTAGATGCCGTGCAGCAGGTCCACGATGATACGCTGTCCCTCCCCCTCGGGGTATGTGTAGCGGTGGATGCCCGTGCGCGTCGTGGCGGTCAGCTGCGCCCTGACGCCGTTGCCCAGTGTCACCTCGTAGTAGCCCGGGCTCGCCTTCTCCGTGTCGTGAGCGAAGCGTTGCCGGTAGCCCCCGTCGGGATTCTCTTTCGTGCCCGGGTTCAGCAGCAGCGCGCCCGTCTGCGGCATGATCATGATGTCGCCCAGGTCCGAGTGGCCCGTGCCGCTCAGGTGCGTATGGCTGAATCCCACGATGGTGTTGTCCGTATGCTGGTATCCGGCACAATAGTCATACACCTTGCCCACATACTTCCCGTCGATGTTGTGGGGGATGGTGTCCGTCTCCGGACTGAGCTGTACGATGCCGAAGGGTGCGCAGGCACCGGGAAACGTGTGTCCCATGCCCTCCGTGCCGATCATCGGGTTCACATAGTCTGCCTTGTCGCGTGTCACCGTGGCGTGAGCGGCCATTGCTGCCAGTGCCGCGATGACGAAGAAGAAACTGCGTCTTTTCATTTTTGTGTCTCAAATATAAGTCTGAAATGCGTATTCTTTTTTCAATATGCCGCAAAGTTAGTTCTTTTTCCGTCCACTTCCAAATTCCGGGCGCCCCAACTTGCCCTTATCTGTCAAAAAAATATCCCGTTTTCCCCTCAACCGGCAGGCGGCGGCCCGTAGGCGCCACTCCCGTCCCTGGGAAGCCTTCCTGCGGTTCCTCAAGGTTAAATGTTAGGATAAAATGCCTGTAAAATTTGCAAGTAATAATTTTTTTTGTATCTTTGCAGTTGTCAAAAAAGGATTCGGGCGTGACCTGATTCCCGAATAAACTACTAACAAGAGAGTGGGAAATACTAAAAACCGACACCATAACCGACATCCAAGGCGTAATCCCATTCAGCGATTTTTTTAATTGATTAGAGTTACACTCATCAAGAAGGTTGATATGAGAAAGAGTTTGTTGTTTTCAATCATCATAGTCCTCTCCCTGCTCTCCTGCTCCGAGAGCAAGAAAGAGTATCGTGTGGGCGTGTCACAGTGCTCCGACGACATCTGGCGCGACAAGCAGAATGCCGAGTTGCGCATGGGAGCCTACTTCCACGGCAATGTCGATTTGAAGTTCGCCGCCGCCTACGACAGCGACGAGCGTCAGGTACAGCAGATCGACAGCCTCGTCGAGAGCGGCATCGACCTGCTCATCGTAGCCCCCAACCAGGTGCGCACCATCTCACCCGCCATCGACCGCGCCTACGACAAGCACATCCCCGTCATCGTGTTCGAGCGCAAGACCAGCTCGCAGAAGCACACCGCCTTCATCAGCGCCGACAACTACGAGATGGGACACGTCATGGGCGAGTACATCGCCTCACGGCTCCACGGCCGCGGACAAGTGCTCGAGATCAAGGGCCTCGCCCAGTCGTCGCCCGCCATCGAGCGCCACAACGGTTTCATGGACGCCCTCAGCGGCTATCCCGGCATCCGGGTCGTCGCCTCGCTGCAAGGCGACTGGACAGAGCCCACCGCCTATGAGACAACGCGCCAGTGGCGCGCCAGCCACCCCAATGAGCAAGTCGATTTGGTGTTCGGTGCCAACGACCGCACCGCCATGGGCGCGCGTAAAGTGCTGGGCGAGAAAGTGCTCTATTGCGGCATCGACGGTCTGCCCGGTGCGAATGGCGGCATCCAGCTCGTGCGCGACTCCCTGCTCGACGCCTCCTATATCTATCCCACCCACGGCGACCAGATCATCGACCTCGCCGTGAAGATCCTTGAGGGCAAGCCCTACGAGAAGGAGACCATGCTCATGTCCGCCCTCGTCACCCGCGACAATGCCAAGGTGCTGCAGATGCAGAGCGAGGAGCTCATGCGGCAGGCGGCCCGTCTCGACGAACTGCACCAGAAGGCTGATAACTACCTTCACGAGCTCGACTCCCAGCGCATGGTCAACTGGCTCGCCCTCGGTCTCATCCTCATGTTGGTCGTGGTGTTCGTCCTCTTCTATATGTACCATCTCCGTAGGATAGCCCTGCAGCGTGAGCGCGTGCTCAACACCCTGTGGAGCCTGAAGCCCGAGGATGTGCCCAGTGCCGCCGGAAGCCCCGTGAGAGAAGAGCGTAACGACGTCTCCGACGCCCCCCAGAGTCAGGACGACGACGCAGCTGCTGCTGATGACGACGATAATGAGCCTGGAGCCGTGTCGCTGTTCATCACCCGTTTCAAGAAAGTCGTCGAGGCCCGTTTGGAGGACAGCGATGTCAGCGTCGAGGATCTCGCGTCCGACATGAACCTCAGTCGTGTGCAGCTCTACCGAAAGGTGAAGGCCGTCACCGGCTCGTCGCCCGTCGAGCTGTTGCGCACCGCCCGTCTGAACCGCGCCTACCAGTTGTTGCTCACCACCGACAAGAGCGTTTCCGAGGTCGCCTATGCCGTCGGTTTCGCAGCCCCCTCATATTTCACCAAATGTTTCAAGGATGAATACGGCTTCCTGCCGGGAGACGTAAGAAAGAATTAGGGCCGACTATTCCGTGACTATCCTTCCTTCTTGGCTGGCAAGAGATGCGGGCAAGAGCCGAACGTAGGTTTTTATAGGTAGTTTTTCGGGCATTCGGGCATTCGGGCATTCGGGCATTTCCAAGGAAATCCTATTCGAGAATCCTAATCGGATTATCATCAGGTGTTTACAAAGAACTCCAGTCCTTTCGGGCTGGAGTTGTTGATTCGCATGAAAATCGTTTGGGGAATTGTCTCACCAGAGGGCTCTCACCTCCCGTTGCCGCTGTGGGTCGTAGCTTGGGTTATTTATTAGTTACCAGTTCATAGTTTACAGTTAATAGTTGTGAGTAGGAAGGCATCTGTTCACTCTTCACTTTTCACTCTTCACTGTACTCAAGCAGCTCCGGGCTCTCCCCCTTGGGGGGAGTTGGAGGGGGCTCTGAACACCAAATCGAAGGCTTCTTCGATGTCCTTCATCTGCGGCTTAGCGCCACACTCGCAGGTCGCCATGTAGTAGACGATTTGCGTCCATTTCTTGGGATTGGCCTCGAACAGTGGGAGGATTTGATTGTCGCCCAGCAGACACATGGTTTTAACGTAGTTTACGTAGTTCCGCGTTACGTTCTCTTGTGGTGGTGCCCATCGGTTGATGATCTGCTCGATAGTCAGCAAGTGGTAAACGTTGTAGTAACGCTTCAGGATGATAAACGCAGCACGGAAGCCCATCTTGTCGCTCGTGAACTGCACGAAACTCGGGTCGAGTTGTTTCTTGGCCATCCCTGCCCATCTGTTTCCTGATTTCCGAATATTCAGCCAGTTGTGGTTTCGCTGGCCTCTTGATAATGTTTTCATATGAGTTGTTTTACAAGTTTCTTATACTTACCTTTAGCAATACGCTTCATGTAACCCTGCTTTGTCCAATCGAATAGGTTGTTTTGCAAGGTTTTCTTCGCTATATTACAGGTTTGCTCAATCTCGCTAATTGTGAACTCATCAGGCAATGACTCGAAGAAACGGGTCTTTTTCGTCTCCTTCTCGCACGGCACGAAGTTCTGGGCGACGCGTTCCTGTGCCTCTTTCACCTGCTGGCCGAACATGTACATCTGCATGTAGAGGATGAAGTCGGCGACGAGCCTGGCGAAGTCCACGCTCCGCTTGGTGATGCTCAGCTTGCCCGTCTGCGCGAAGTGCTCGTAGTCGCTCAGGATGGCGTGCACGATGCCGTAGCGCACGAAGTAGATGGGCACTCGCTTGCGGAAGTAGTCGAGGATGTGGTCCTCGTTCAGCCGCGCCTCGGTGGTCTTCTGAGCCACCCAGTCGTAGGCGGCATCGACCAGCTTCTTGGCGGGGATTTCCCCCTTCAGCCCGTCCAGCCGGTAGCCCCATTGCTTCAGGGCCTCGTTCTGCGCACGGGAGCGCACTACCTGATTGCGGTCTATCATGGCGAAGTCGTTGCTCGGCATGAGGAACACGGCAAGGCGCGTGGCGTAGCCGTCGAGGATGTTGGCAGGGCGAATCTTGCGCTGCAGCGCGTCCATCGTTCCCGAGATGACCTGATTCCAGTTCACCTGTATCAGGCCGTTGACGCTCTGCTCGTTGGCGTAGTCCACGCCCGCCTCCTCGTTCTGGAACGATTTGAGCTCCAAGTCCAGCTTGCCTGCCCATGAGCCTGTCTGAACGCGCAGGGCTGTTGCCAGCTCGCTCTCCAGCGTGTACAGGTGCAAGTGCATGTCCGCCTGTTCGTCGTAGGCATCGGTCAATCGGGCGTACAGCTTCGCGTTCGAGATGGTGCTCGGCACGTAGCGGATGACGGGGTGCTTGATTTCCTGTGCGGCTTCCTTCTGGTTCTTGGCAGAGGTCTGCCGCCGAACCTTGTCCTCCTTGTACTGCCGCTCCCACTCTCGCCCGGGCTTGTCGGCCTGCTTCATGCACGCCATGATCTGACGGTCGAGGTCGATGATGAACGACTTGCCTGAGGCGGCGTCGCCCACGATGTAGACGATGAACGACAGGCGCAGGTCCTTGCCGTCGAAGTGGCGGAACCAGCAGCGCGTGAGGTACGTGCCGAACATCGCGCCGCTCGCGAGTACCGCTCCGATTTTCACGTGGTCGGGCACACCGGCAACGGCCTCGTTGAAACCATCACAAAGGAGAGGTTGCAGACGATGCCACCAGTAGGCATAATCGATTGCAGGCTTTGCCATAATCTCTCCGCTTGGTGTGGCCACAGCCATTGGAACACCAGCACTCTCAAGCACAGCACGGAAGTCCTTGGGGACGTTCGGCAGTAGTGGCTTGCCACAAGCCGAATGGGCGAGGTTCCTGAGTTCGTCCATCCCAAGTCCACGATGCGCAGCGACCCTGATGACCACGTCCGCGTTGTTATCGCAGATGTAACGGAGTCGGCCAAAAAACTTGAGCATACGCGTGTGGCGCTCGCCAACACTCGGCTCGCCGCCGTTGGCAGACCACCAGGCCTGCTCGATCTTGGCGTAGGGTACCGATTTGTAACAGTATTTACCTTCATCGTTGCGCTCAATGTTTAGCTCAGCGTCTTGCTGATGGCTGTCAGCAGCCTGGCCGTCGGCCTGTGCATCGCCAGCGTCAGGTTGGCCAGCGGCGTCGCCACGATGGTCAGAATGAGAGTTATCGGCAAAAAGACTGCCAGAAGAATTACCCGCGCGATAAGCATCGCCAAATTTTTTATCGTAGTCATTTTCATAATCAAAAAGTGTTTGTTGGTGAATAAATAGGATGTCGTCAAGGCGGCAGGCGAACGACAGGCGGCTTGCGTCCTTGCAAGCCTCGTCGGTCTGCATGCCCAGCTGAGAGGCCAGCCAGCGCTGGTTCCCGATGAGGTTGCCGCGGCGGGCGTCGGCGGTGGCCACCACCTTCAGCCCGTGACCGCTCGGGGTGACATAGACCAGGCAGATGCCGAGGTCGCTGAGCAGTCCGCCCTTCGGGTCGGAGGCATCGGAGGAGGGGTGTTCCCGCAGCCATCCTTCGAACACGTCGCGGGGGTTGTCCACGTGGTCGAAGTCGCACACGTAGAGGCCTGTCAGCCTTGCGGCGCTCTGCTTGCGCCAGCGTCCCCTGCGCCCGTTCTTCGCGGTGCTCTCGTCGAAGGTTGCCTGGAACAGGAAGCCGGGCAGCTTCCTCTTCAGCCGCGACGCCTCCTCGCGCCTCGCCCTGGCCTCGTCGGCACGGCCCTGCCTCTCCAGCCCGTCAGCATCGACGCAGATGGAGCGCACGCTGTTGATGGTGCCGATGACGTCCGACGAGGTGACTATTTGCGTGAACACTTCCTTGGTGCACTCGTCAGTTTGCGAAAGGAGGTTTCGTTGATAGTAAAACATCTGAATATTTGCTGCATTTGGTTCAACATGAATTTCTCGTAATTAGGATGAGCGGACAAATCAATCTCCTGGACCACCGTGATGGTCTTGCGGGAGTTGTTTGTATAGATTCTGAGACCGTCGTTGTCAACCAGCAGTTTGCCTTTGGGCTGAACGTCTGTCTTGGTCTCCATGCCCTTGGTCAGCGATGCAAGGTCTTCCTGCATCTGAGCCACAGGGTCGGGGCTGTCGGCTGCCACGGAGAGGTGAGCCACCAGCTGTGGCTCTTTCTCCGAGGTCGTCTTGTAGAAGCTCGAGCGGCCGACGCTTTTCTTGTCCACCTGGGCCGGACTCCCCTCCGCCTGCGGACGGAAGTCGAAACGGTCGTCGGCGTAGATGGTGGCCGTACCTCTCAGTTTCTTTGGTTTCTTATCTTGCATAGTCTCTAATGTTTTGCCCACAGAAGAGCGGCGAAGCCGCAGTTCAAAGTTTAAAGTTCAAAGTTCAAGGGGCTCGCGCCAGCGGAACTATCGTCTTGCAACTCCTTGAACTCCTTGCAACTCCTTGTCTCCCTACATGATATTAACAATCTTCACCTCCGTCGCGTGGTGAACCGCTCCGTCCTTGTCCTTGTACGAGCGTTCCTGTAGCTGGCATTGCACACGGTGGAGGCTGTTCTTGTCCAGCTCCTGACAAGAGCGGGCCTTGTCGCCCGTCATCTCGGCATAGAAGGTGTCGATGCCGTCGGTGAGTACGAAGCCGCGGCTTGCGAACACTTGAGGCTGACCGTTGCGGTCGTTGTAGCTGCGCTCCTGGAGCGGCAGCTGTTCTACGATTAATACAGTTTTTTCCATAGTTTCATTGAGTTTTTAATTGTTAGCAAAAAAGTGAGTGAATGAATTCCCTGCCGCGTTCCGTCCATACCAGATAGGTGTGCGTGTGCGGATTGCCGAACAGGTCGCGGTGGAAGTGCGTGCGGTTGCGGGCGTAGTGGCGGCGGGCATACGGCGCATAGAGCATGTACTGGCCGCTCTGCTCGTAGATGACGCGCTCCTTCAGCAGCCGCTGCGTCAGCTCGTGTACCGTCATCCCCAAGCCCTTGGCCACCTGCGTCATCGTCAGACAGTCGGTAGAGTCGAGAACCTCGTCACAGTAGTCAGCCTTCGGCTGCAGGTCGGCAATCAGATTCTCCTTCTGCTCTACCTTCTTTTTCAGGATGAGTGTGGCGCGGCACATGATCTCGAGGTCGGTCATCGGTTTCATCTCCCTTTTCAGCCGTTCCTCTTCCAGCTGTTTCCAGCGAAGCACCAGCTTGGCGCGTGCCTCATCGTTGAATTTCGTTGCCACATACAGACACTCGGTCTTTGTCAAAGAGTAACAGGGGCGAAGTTCCCCCTTCTTGTCCTTGTAGTCAACCAGCTGAAATTTCAGCCCGTTAACTTTCTTCCATGCAGGCTCCATGTTTCTGATGGACTGCATCACATTCTTGTGACTCTTACCCGTCACTTCAGCAATCTCCAGCGAAGTCATCCGCTGCTCGCTATCATTACGATTTTTAATTAAATCCATCATAATCAATTTCTTTGGTTATTACCGCTCGGAAGGAGGGACGTCCTTTCTCCCCGATTGGTTTCTGAGCGCGAAATTATAATGCCTTTTTGAAAGTAAAGAGAATAAAAACATGCGGTAACGGGAAATACCACGGGTTTGGCGCAACATTCACGGAAAACCGCACGGCTTTTCTAAAATCCCTTGTTCATAACACTAAGAAAACGATTGCCCACGTTGATTCTTCTGATTGTCCTCCCTGGGTCGTCGGTGTCAGTAAATTTCCAGTTTGGAAACCGCCCGTCGATTTTCTTGTAAGCTTCATCGATGGTAGTGCAGCCTGGCAAATCCTTCACGCCCATCTCTTTAAGGAACAGAAGGAAGGATTTTGTAGATTCAAACTTGCCCAAGCCCTTCACATGGCCTTTGTCAATAAGCTTATAGATGTACGCGTAGTCGCCTTTACGCTTGATGACGCCCTCCTCATTCAGGATGCGGAGCGCAAGCCGCGCCCGTTCGAACACGTCCACATGCTCGTCGTCCACTTGTTTCTCACTTGCAATTTGTCCGCCAAATCGCTTTACTAACTCTTTGAAGAATACAGAATCTTCTTCACAAACGTTAATTGTTAATTGTCTCATAGCCGAATGTTTTTGTGAGTGAGAAGCATCGAAACGGCCGGCCCGTTGAACTCATGAGACTTCTCTGCTCACCACTCTGGTGAAACACTTGCTTGGGTTTAATATTCCTCAGCGTTCACT
>JAEEXN010000145.1 GCA_016291595.1 Prevotella sp. | reverse complement strand
TAAACATTATTATGAAAAGAACAATCCTATTCGCAGCGATGGCCGCAGTGATGGCTGTCAGCTGCACCGAGAGCAATAAGTATGTAATTAACGGTACCATCGCCAACAACGATGGTAAGACCGTCTATCTGAACTATCAGATAGGTGACAGCACCGTGAAAGACAGTGCCGTCATCGCTGATGGTAAGTTTATGTTCGAGGGCACCCTCGACCGTCCCTACCGCGGCGGTGCGCTGATTATCGGTGACATGAACGATATGCAGAGCCGTCCCGATGTCTGTCAGTTGGCCTTGGAGCCTTGCACGATTACGGTCGACGCTACGGCCGGCACACTGAAAGAGGCTGTCATCAAGGGCGGTAAGACACAGACGGAGATGAACGAGCTGGCCGCACAACTGAAACCCATGCAGGATAAGTTCGAGGAATCCAACAAGGTTTATTACACCTTGGAGAATGATGCTCAGCGTGACTCGTTGAATGCTGTCATGGAACCTGTGCGTAAGGAATATAAAGAGATTTGTACCAACTTCTACAAGACCCACACCGATTCTTACCTCGCCCCGCAGTATCTCTTCATGGACATGAGTGAGATGAGCTACGAGGACATCAAGGCCGCCTATGATGCTTTCACAGACGATGTAAAAAGCTATGGCAGAGAAATCGAGGAAGTGAAAAAAGAACTCGACGCTCTTGAGATGATACAGCCGGGTCATGAAGCTCCCGACTTCACCGCCGAGGATATCAACGGAAAACAGTTCACCCTGTCGAGTCTGAAGGGTAAGGTGGTGATCCTTGACTTCTGGGCTTCCTGGTGCAAACCCTGCCGTGCCTCCAACCCTCACATGCTGCAACTCTATAAGAAGTACTACGATAAGGGTTTTGAGCTGGTATATGTCAGCGACGATGACTCCGAACCAGAGAAGTGGCGCAAGGCCGTGGAGGAGGATAAGCTGGTGGGTGACGGCATCCACCATGTGCTGCGCGGACTGAAGTGGGACCGCTCGAAGGGTCTTGCCGGTATGGATCATACGAATGACATTTCCGACAAGTATGCCATTCATTTCCTGCCCACGAAGTATCTCATCGACCGTGAGGGAAAGATGGTTTGCAAGATCAACGAGGGCGAGGATGAGGCACTTGATGCCAAGCTGAAAGAGATCTTCGGATTTTGATTTTTTTGAAACGATAAGGATAAAATCAACGGGGCTGCCGGCAGGCAGCTCCGTTCTTCGTTGATTCATATAGTGAAGCACGTTTGGCGCTGAATGGAGGGGGAGAAGGCTGAGTAGGCGTTAAAATGAAGGTGACTTGAGTTTTTTTGTTTTAGCAAAAATTCATTTGCTGGTAAGCAAATACCCGTTTTTGTAAATAATGTTAATATTCAAAACAATTTTCCCAGTTACTTGTATTACTATTAAAAGGATGCGATTCTTGATAATCTTGATAGATATTAACTCACATTCCTATGACAACTCGCTTAACAAACCAATTATTATAAAAATACATGAAAACTTTAAAGCATATGTTGCTGGCCATCTTGATGATGTCGTGCTCTATGGCACAGGCAGCCGGCTATGAACTGAAGGTGAACGTACTTGATAGTAAGTACGAGGGTAAGATGGTGCACCTGAACACGGGTGACGATCTGTTGAACTATCAGCGTATTGACAGTGCGCTGGTGAAGAATGGTACTGTAGTGTTCAAAGGGAAACTGAAAGAGCCGCAGTTGCTGACCCTGCGTTTCTTTGAGGATGATAATCGTTCGATGATGCGTGCTGACGGCAGAGGCGTGAGAACGCGCCCGGTATTGCCGTTGTTCATGGGTAACGAGAAAGTGGAGGTCAGCGTAAAAGCCGATGAACTGACAAAAGACTTTGATATTTACGGGAGAGTTAGTTTCTACGACTATAGCAAGGTGGACATGAAAGGGTCTGAGACGGCCAGGCAGTATGCCTCGTTCTGCACCCGTCTGTGCGAGTTGTCAGAAGCCAACAACAAGGCGCAGCAGCCTTATTATGCTTTCTTGTCGCGCAGAAACCAGAGCCCGCTGAAAGAGGGTGTGGAGGCTGTCCGTGCTGCCCAGCCTGCCAAACAGGCGATGGTTGACTACGTTGCCGACTATCTGGAGAACAATATTGCGTCGCCTGCCGGTGTCTATGCTTTCTTCAATAATGCGTCTATGCTCAACCTTGAGCAGATCAACAGTCTGGAGAGCAGCATTCCGGCCAAGCTGAAGAAGACGGCATTAGGCAAGAAAACCATCAGTCGTGTGGACAGTGTGAAGATGAGTGTGCCCGGTGCCATGTTCTACGACCATGAGTTGCAGACCCCCGAGGGCAAGACCATCCGCATCAGCGATTACTGCGGAAAGGGCAAATATACGCTTTTGGAGTTCTGGGCCAGCTGGTGCGGACCCTGTCGTGCGGATATTCCTCATCTGAAGGAGGCTTACAAATATTACCATCCGCAGGGCTTTGAGATGCTGAGTATCTCTATGGATGACAAGAAAGCGGCATGGCTGGCAGCCGTGAAGCGCGAGGCAATGGACTGGCCGCAGGGCTCTACGCTGAAGGCTTTCAATGATGATCTCTCAAAAGTTTATAACTTCAATGGCATTCCATTCTGTATCCTTGTGGGTCCCGATGGTAAGATTGTGGAGCGCAACTGGCGCGGATCGCTGATGGATGTTGGCCTGATTGATATCTATGGTAATCATTTTGGCGACCGCTATAACAAAGCCAACACCTCGTTCCAAATCAGCGGATTCATTCAGGATCATGAGACCGACGATCCCGGCCACAACTTCTATAAGGGATGGGATGGCAAGAAGGTTTATCTGTATTACGATAAAGGCGGGCAGTTTGTTGTCGACAGCACGGTCATCAGCGAGGGCGAGTTTAAGTTCAATGGTGAACTGGGTTGCCAGTTCCAGAAAGTGACGTTATCCATGAGTCCCATGGAGTATTTCTCTCGCGACGCACAATATGTGCAGTTCTATGCCGAGCCGACAAGTATGAGTCTGCTCCTGGACCCACAGAATTTCAAGAAACCTTCTGTATATGGCAGCCGGACGCAGCAGGCTTACATGGGATATGAGGCTTCGCTGAAAGATATTAATAGTCAGCTGGAGGCCATGTCGAAGAAGGTCGATCAGGCTCAGGGCGATGAGCGTGAGGCACTGAAAGAGCAGATGGAGCCACTCAGAAAACAGTATTTCCAGCGTTCATACGAATATCTGAAGAATAATCCGAAATGTAACTTTGCCCCGGAGCTGCTCATGTCGGTGGTTGATAATGAGGATTTTGTGCTTCCTTTCAGTGAGAAACAGGCACTCTACGACAATATGAACGATGAGGCTAAAAAGACAGAGATGGCTCAGCGCATCAAAAATAATCTTGAGGCTGAGGGCAAGGTTCAACCGGGTGCTGAGGCTCCGCTGTTTGCCAAGAATGATGTGATGACGGGCAAAATTGTCGACTTGAAGAGCTTCCGTGGCAAATATGTGGTTCTCGACTTCTGGGCAACCTGGTGCGTTCCCTGCCGTAAGTCCAACCCGCACATGATTGAGTTGTACAAGAAATATCATAAGAAAGGTGTGGAGTTTATCTTCATTGCCGACGACGATAGCAACGAGGCGAAGCTGAAGGCTGCCATCAAGAAAGATGGTTTGCAGAAGATGCACCATGTGTTGCGTGGTCTGAAGATATTGGACCGCAAGTCGTTCCAGGTGGACCGCACGAACGACATCAGCGACAAGTATGCTGTTCACTACATCCCGACGAAATATCTGATTGACAAGGATGGTAAGATTGTTGGCAGACTGGAAGACGGGAAACTCGACGCCAAACTGAAAGAGATCTTCGGTTTCTAAATCCTACTGATGGTCTCAGAATTGTTTGAGGGCAGACATCTATACAGCAAAAGCGGTGTGTAGGTGTCTGTCCTCATTTTCTTGCCATAAAAAAACA
>JAEEXN010000144.1 GCA_016291595.1 Prevotella sp. | reverse complement strand
AAAATATTCACCTGACATACTGAACTGCTTGGCCAACCTCAGTAGTGACGAGGTTTTCACCTCGCCGGAGTTGGCAAACCGTATGCTTGACCTGTTGCCACAGGAGTTGTTCCAGAGTCCGAAGACGCGGTTCTTAGACCCTTGCAGCAAGAGTGGGGTCTTTCTGCGCGAGGTCGTAAAACGACTCTTAATAGGTCTGGAACATCAAATACCAGACCTACAGGAGCGGATTGACCACGTGATGACCCAACAAGTCTTTGGCATTGCCTGCACCGACCTCACTGCCGAGATGAGCCGCAGGACACTATACTGTTCCAAACAGGCCAATGGAGAGTACAGCGTCAGTACTGCCTTCCACGACGCACAAGGAAACTTGCTGTACGAGCGGAGCCACCACACATGGAACGCGCAAGGCCGCTGTGAATACTGCGGAGCCAGCAAAGGCGAGTACCTCCGCAGCGACAGCCGCGAGACCTACGCCTATCCCTTTATTCACAAATCAATCAAAGAAATATTCAAAAAAGATATGCAATTCGATGTAATTATTGGCAACCCACCGTACCAATTAAGCAAAGCAACAGAAAATTCAACTAGTAATAATGCGGCATTTGCATCTGCCATATACCCTTTGTTTATCGAACAAGCGAGCAAACTCAATCCTCGGTACTTGATAATGATTACACCAAGTAGATGGATGACAAAGACAGGACAAGGAGTCTCAGACGAGTGGGTCAATAAAATGATTAATAGCAATCATTTCATCGAAATACACGATTACATTGACTCAACTGAGTGTTTTGCAGGAGTAGATATAATGGGGGGCGTGAGCTATTTCTTATATAGTCCAAAGTACGTTGGGAAATGTAAGTTTGTTTGTCATAGAAAAGATAAAACAACAGAATATCTAGATAACCTTGATGTATACGGGACAGGTGTAGTTATTAGAGATCCTAGAGCAATTATTATCATTCGCAAAGTAAGTAAGGTAGACGGTGAATACTATAACAAAGACACATTTGCTAATATAGTAAGTCCCTTACACTTCTATGACAAATCTGGCCAACTTAGTTCGAATTGGAGAGGATATGTATGTGACAAAGATAATGAACATCCAATAAAGTTCTACTTAAATAAACGGTTAGACGCGAAAGGATATGGTTGGATTAAAGAATCTGACATTCCTAAAAACCAAAACACAATAAAACTCCACAAGGTATATATACCTGAAGCAAACGGTAGTACTGGAGAAAACGCTATCGTACTCGGAACACCTTTCTACGGAGAGCCGGGATCTATTTGTTCTCAGACATATTTAGTGATAGGGTATAACAAAGATTATTCAAAGACTGAGTGTGATAACATCATATCTTACATAAAAACACATTTTTTTAGGTATATGGTATCCATAAAGAAGAACACGCAACACGCTCCAAATTCAGTCTACCAATTCGTCCCCCTTCAAGACTTCTCCCACCCGTGGACAGACGAGATGCTGTATAAGAAATACGGCTTGGACAAGGACGAGATTGCCTTTATCGAGAGTATGATACGACCAATGGAGTAGGCAGACAGAGCCAAGAGATTGAGGGACCCACGCCGAGGGATGGCCTCGGCAAAAAAATAAACCGAGCGCTCTTTGAAATATTAGTAAGGGAAAAACAATAATAACGGATTGTTCGCGTTATTACAACAAACGTATATCACAATGATTGAACTGAAGGTCATAGTTGAAGACGATAATCGGGCAGAAGAACTGTTGCGTGAATTGAACAGCCAGAAAGGTGTTTCCGCAAGAGTGTTCCCTAAGGTCTACAAGATAGGTGACGAAAATAACTCATCATCGGTATCTGAGCCTACTACACCACAGGAACCATCCGTTAATGCTGATTTATTTAACGAAGCAACACATTTCTTTGATGGAGAAAACCTGTATGTCACCCGAAGATATTACGAAGACTATATCCGAGACATGGCCTACAATTTCGCCCATCCTGAGGAACTGAAAAATGAGCCGTTGCGTACAGTGTCGGCTGAGGAACTGGCAGATTGCATCACTCTTGATGAGTTCCGCAATGAATTGACCGAGATGATTCACAAACACTATCATCCACAAGCATGAGAGTCATTGTCAGCCCGATAGTTCGTATTAAGATCAAAGACTTCTATCAAGCGGCGATGACAAACCATCCGCTCCTAAGCGAGGAGACAGTGATGAGAAAGATGAATCGCATGCTTGATTGTCTTGAGATTCTTGCCATTACACAAGGATTCAAAAAAGCACAATATAACCGTCAATGGATAGTTAACGGCTGGAGGGAATTGATAGTGGAGGATTTCCATTTTGCATTTGATGTAGTGAAGACACCTGACGGAGAGCGAGTAGTGATAGTCAGAGACGTGGTCCATAGTTTATTATACCGATAAATTCCCTTTACTTTTTTTCAAAGAGCGCCATAAACAACAAAGATTATGGCGACAATAGAACAGATACTCCCCACGATGCGGCGCACGGTGCCGCAGATTTACATGTACGACGACACGTCGTTCCCCGGCTGGATTAAGATTGGGCAGACGACACGCGCCGATGTGCGGAAGCGCATCGACGAGCAGCACCCTATCACCGAACCGCACAAGACCTACCACCTGCTGTGGCACGACAACGCCTTCTATGCCGATGGAAGCGGCGAGAGTTTTAGTGACCACGACCTGCATGAGGTGTTGCGCCGCATGGGTAAGGAGATGATTGGTGAGTGGTGCCGTTGTTCGCTGCGCGAGGCACAGGCTGCTTACGTGGCGGTACGACATCGCGAGACACACGTGGAGACAGTGCGCGACCTCGACTACAAGATGCGCGAGGAACAGGAACAGGCAGTAAGGCAGACAGCAGATTACTTTGCCCGCATGGACGAAGAGGAACCCGACCGCCCCAGCCATTACCTGTGGAACGCCAAGATGCGTTTTGGCAAGACTTTTTCTACATACCAGCTGGCCAAGAGAATGAAGGCAAAGCGGGTGCTGGTGCTCACATTCAAGCCCGCTGTGGAGGACTCGTGGAGGGACGACCTACTGCGACACCGTGACTTTGAAGGGTGGCGGTATTATAGCAGCCGGGACACAGAAGGCACTAACGCATTAACACATTCACACAATAACGCATTCCCATTAGTTGTGTTCGGTTCTTTCCAAGACTATCTTGGGCGTGACCGCTACGGCAACATCAAGCCCAAGAATGAGTGGGTACACAGCATCAACTGGGACTTAATTGTATTGGACGAGTACCATTTCGGGGCATGGAACGACAACGCCAAGAGTTTGCTCGACCTTGGCGATGCCGATGCCAAGAGACGACAGGCAGAGGAGGATGAGGTGATGCGCGAGGGCGGCATTGACGTGGAGAGCGGCCGCGCATGGGATGACGACGACGTACCCATTACAGGCCGGCATTATCTCTATCTCAGCGGCACACCGTTCCGCGCCCTTGCTACGGGCGAGTTTATGGAGAACCAGATATTCAACTGGACCTATCAAGACGAGCAGGCACGGAAAGAAGCCATTGGTGGTCCCTATCTTGAAATGCCCACCATGGTGATGATGACCTATCAAATGCCGCAGGACCTCGGAGCCATGATAGAACAGTGGGACATGGACGGCTTCGACCTCAACGAGTTCTTCCGTGCGGAGCCTGCCAAGGGCAAAGAGGCTGCCACCTTTGTCCACGAGAAGGCCGTGCAGAAGTGGCTCGACATCATCCGTGGCAAGGCACCTATCTTCGGTGACGGCAGCTCGCCACTCAATGTGCGGCCGGCACTGCCTTTCGAGGACACCCGTTTGCTCGACCTCTGTGCCCATACCATGTGGTTTCTGCCCAATGTGGCCTCGTGCGACGCTATGGAGGCGTTGTTGCACCGTCCAGCCAACGGTTTCTATCAGACATATCAAATCATCAACTGCAGCGGCACAAAAGCCGGTATCGGCG
>JAEEXN010000056.1 GCA_016291595.1 Prevotella sp. | reverse complement strand
TATCCACGCCAAAAACACGCCAATTATCGACATAAAAGAAATCCAAACTACTGATAATCAGTGGTTTGGATTTTCTTTTGGTCGGGATTACTGGACTCGAACCAGCGACCTCGCGCCCCCCAGACGTGTGCGCTACCAACTGCGCTAAATCCCGATCTGCTGTTAGCGAGTGCAAAAGTACATACTATTTATGAAATATCCAAATTTTTTGCCAAGAAAAAAACATCGTATCTTAAATAAACCAAATTATTTTGGTTTTTCTCGTTCTTTGCGCTACCTTTGTATATTGTAAAACAGGAATAATTTTTGATATTACGGAAATATGCTATATACTCTGAATGCCCCCGGGCTTCTGAAGACAACAATTGAGCTGCCTGCCTCGAAAAGCATCAGCAACCGCTCGCTGATTATCCACGCGCTGGCCGGCGGGAAAATATTACCACAAAACCTTTCTGACTGCGACGACACGGATGTGATTGTCAAGGCCATGCGCGACATGCCGGAGGTGATCGACATCAAGGCGGCAGGCACGGCCATGCGCTTCATGACGGCTTATCTGGCGGTACAGAAGGGCTCGCACGTGCTGACGGGTACGGAGCGCATGAAGCACCGTCCGATACGCATCCTGGTGGACGCCTTGCGGCAGCTGGGCGCCAAGATCGGCTATGAGGGCGAGGAGGGCTATCCCCCGCTGCGCATCGAGGGACGGCGGCTGAGGGGCGGCTCGCTGGAGGTGCCGGGCAACATGAGCTCGCAGTATATCTCGGCGCTGCTGATGATCGGTCCGGCGCTGAAGGACGGTCTGGAGCTGAAGCTGACGGGCAAGATTATCTCGCGCCCGTATATCGATATGACGTGCCACATCATGCATTGCTACGGGGCGAAGGTGGAATGGACAGACTTCGACACCATCAAGGTGGAGCCGCAGCCCTACACGGAGCGGGAGTACCTGATAGAGAACGACTGGAGCGCATCGTCGTACTGGTATGAGATGCTGCTGCTGAACGACAATCCCGACTCGGAGATCAGGATGACGGGACTCTCGGACGGCAGCCGCCAGGGCGACTCATCGGTGCGCTACATCTTCAGCCTGCTGGGAATCAAGACGACCTTCGACGAGCACGAGGGGAACGAGCCCGCTACGATTACCATCAAGCGCACGCGCAGGCCGCTACCCAGGCTGGAATACGACTTCAGCAACTCGCCCGACCTGGCGCAGACGTTCGTCGTGGCATGCGCGCTGATGAACACCCAGTTCCACTTCACGGGGCTTGCCACGCTGAAAATCAAGGAGACGGACCGCATAGAGGCGCTGAAGAAGGAAATGAGGAAGCTGGGGTATGTGATCAGGAGCATCGACGACTGTGAGCTGGTGTGGACGGGCGAGCGTTGTCTGCCAGATGCCGACCCGGTGATAGAGACCTACGACGACCACCGCATGGCGATGGCGTTTGCGCCGGCAGCCCTGAAGATTGCAAACCTGCGCATCAACAACCCGCTGGTGGTGAGCAAGTCGTACCCGCAGTTCTGGGACCACATGCGCCAGGCGGGTTTTGAGATCAGCGAGGAGTGAACGGCAAACTTTCTGTGTACCGCAATTTTATATGGTTTATCTCGTTATTATATTAATAGGTCTGGGCATCATCGTCGGGATGTTCACGTTCCTCACGCACAAGGAGGGCGACGACACGGTGGTACAGCCGGGCGACGCCTGCGCCACCTGCGACGGCACGAACACGAAGTGCGAGCAGGAGTGCATGATGGAGGCGGCGACGAAGGAAATAGAGTATTTCGACGACGAGGAGCTGGACAGCTACCGCGGCAGGCCGTCGGACGGATATACGGACGGCGAGGCGGAGGAGTTTCGCGAGGTGATGTACAGCATGCGCCAGGAGGAGGTGAAAGACTGGAACCGCAGCCTCATCCTGCGCGGCATCAGCCTGCCCGACCAGCTGAAGGACGAGATGATTCTACTGATGGAGAGCTAAGAATATGAAAGGCGACGAGACATTGAGAAGATGCTACGGGCGCAGCACGCAGAGGCGTGTTGCCAGGGCCCTGCGCGTGCTTCCGATGATTATCGTCATAGGCGCGGCAGCCGTGATTATGGCGGCATGCTCGACCGCGAAGAACACGGCGCGCACCCGCTGGTGGCACTCGTTCAACGCGAAATACAACACCTACTACAACGGAGCGGTGGCATATATCGACGGAGCGCTGGAGAAGGAGAACGGCAACAAGGACAACTTTACCGAGATGATTCCGCTCTACACCGTCGGCAACAAAGGCAGCAAGGAGATTGGCAAGGGCAACTTCGAGCGCGCCATAGAGAAATGCGAGAAGGCCATCAAGCTGCACAGCATCAAGCGCAAGCCCGAATGGACGAAGAACCGCAAGAAGACGGAGCGCGACATAGAGTGGCTGAGCCGCCTGGAGTACAACCCGTTCCTCTGGAAGGCGTGGCTGCTGATGGGGCGCTCGCAGTTCATGGAGGGCGAGTTCGAGCAGGCCGCCATCACCTTCGCCTATATGAGCCGCCTGTACCAGACGCAGCCCGCCATCTACGGCAAGGCGCGCGCCTGGCTGGCAAAATGCTATATCGAGAACGACAGTCCCTACGACGCCGAGGACGTAATCACGAAGATGAGCCGCGACTCGATGGACTGGCGGGCGGTGAAGGAGTGGGACTACACGTATGCCGACTATTACCTGCACCAGAAGAAGTTCGACGAGGCGGTGCCCTACCTGCGCAAGGTTATCAAGCACGAGATGCGCCGCAAGCAGAAGGCGCGCGAGTGGTATCTGCTCGGGCAGATCTATGCGGCACAGGGCAAGCGCGACGAGGCATACAAGGCGTTCAAGCACGTGATACGGCTGAACCCGCCCTACGAGATTGAGTTCAACGCCCGCATCTCGATGACCGAGGTGATGGCTGGCAGCAGGGCGCGGCAGATGATAGGCAAGCTGAAGCGTATGGCCGCCAACGACAACAACAAGGACTATCTCGACCAGGTGTACTACGCCATCGGCAACATCTACCTGGCACAGAAAGACACGGCGAGCGCCATTGCCGCCTACGAGAAAGGCAACGAGAAAGGCACCCGCAGCGGCATCGAGAAGGGTGTGCTGCTGTTGCATCTGGGCGACCTGTACTGGCAGAAGGAGAAGTTCAGCGACGCAGGACGATGCTACGGTCAGGCCATCGGTCTGCTGGACCAGGACCGCGACGACTATGAGCAGCTGGCGAAACGCTCGAAGATTCTGGACGAGCTGACGCCACATACCGAGTCGATTCACCTGCAGGACTCGCTGCAGGCGCTGGCGAAGATGAGCGAGAAAGACCGCAACGCCGCCATCGACCGCGTGATTGAGGCGCTGAAGAAAAAAGAGAAGGAGGAGCGCGAAAAGGAGGCCGAACTGTATGCCGAGCAGCAGATGCAACGCAACGGCGGCGGCAACACGGGAGCACGCCAGAACACGCCCCAGCAACAAAACCGAAACAACACGCAGAAGGCCACGTGGTACTTCTACAACCCGATAGCCGTCGGACAAGGTAAGGCGACGTTCCAGAAACTGTGGGGAAAGCGCGAGAACGAGGACAACTGGCGGCGCGTGAACAAGTCGGTGGTGGCTTCGGCAACGGGCTCCGACGGAACGGACAACGACGACCTGACGCCCGAGCAGGCCGACTCGATAGCGCAGGCGATGGCCATCCAGGACTCGCTGGCAAACGTGACCGACAGCGCCCAGAACGACCCGCACAAACGCGAGTACTACCTGGCGCAGATTCCCTTTACCGAGGAACAGGTGGCAGCCAGCAACGAGATGATCAAGGACGGACTCTTCAACGCGGGAGTCATCTTCAAGGACAAGCTGGACAACCTGCGGCTCAGCGAGCGTCACCTGCGCAGGCTTACCGACCAGTACGGCGAGTTCCAGAAGATGGACGACGTATACTACCACCTCTACCTGCTCTACGCCCGCAAGGGGGATATGGCGCAGGCGAACACGTGGCTGGCGAAACTGCAGAAACAATATCCTGAGAGCCAGTGGACAACGCTGCTCTCCGACCCGTACTACGTGGAGAACGCCCGCTTCGGCGAGCACATGGAGGACTCGCTCTACGCGGCGACCTACGAGGCATTCAAGGCCGACCGGATGGGCGAGGTGAGGCAGAACACGGAACTGTCGAGGACGCGCTTCCCATTAGGCGCCAACCGCGATAAGTTCATCTTCATCGGCGGACTGACCAAGCTGAACAACGGCGACAGCGACGGATGCCTGAAGGACATGAACGAGGTGGTGGAGAAATTCCCCGACAGCCGCATCAGCGAACTGGCGGGCATGATTATCAACGGCGTGCAGGCAGGACGCAAGCTGCAGGGCGGCAAGTTCGACATGGGCGACGTGTGGAGCCGCCGGGCAATGGTGATGAGCGACAGCGACTCGATAGCCGCCGTAGAGCTGAGCGCCGAGCACGACATCCCGTTCGTCTTCATGATTGCCTACCAGCCCGACAGCCTCAACGAAAACCAGCTGCTCTTCGAGCTGGCACGCTACAACTTCACCAACTTCCTCGTGAGAAACTTCGACCTCGAGATTGAGGAGGTGGGCGGACTGCACCGCATGCAGGTGAAGGGATTCCTGAACTACGACGAGGCGCTGCAATACGCCCGGATGCTGTACAAGCAGGAGAAACTGCGGCAGCTGATGGGCAAATGCCGAACGTTCATCGTCAGCGAGAAGAACGTGGAACTTCTGGGCAACCAGTTCAGCTACGACGACTACGGGAAATTCTTCGACGAGGAGCTGGCGCCCATCAAGATCAGGGAGGACCTGCTGCTGCTCGACCCGGCAGAGATTCTGTACCAGATCAAGCCCGAGACGCTGAACCCGCGCTTGCCCGACCTGAAGCTGAACATCCCGCCGGTGAAGGTGGAGACGCCCAAGGACCCGAAGAAACCCGACCCGAAGGACGCGAAGAAACCTGACGCAAAGGACACAAAGAAGCCTGAGCAGAAGAAACAGGAGGTGCCCGACGAGAACGACGAGTACTACGAGCTGGAGGGATTCTGAGTTATTGACCATTAAGAAGTTAGAAAACGATATGAGCAACGGAAAACTACTTTGGGTAGACGACGAGATAGAATTGCTGAAGGCGCACATTCTGTTCCTGAACAGCAAGGGCTACGACGTCGTTACCGTCAGCAACGGAACGGACGCCATCGAACAATGCCAGCAGCAGACCTTCGACCTGATTCTGCTCGACGAGATGATGCCGGGCATCACCGGACTGGAGACGCTGCAGCGCATCAAGGAGATATCGCCCGCCACGCCCGTCGTGATGGTGACGAAGAGCGAGGAGGAGGACATCATGAACCAGGCCATCGGACAGAAGATTGCCGACTACCTGATCAAGCCCGTGAACCCCAACCAGATTCTGCTGACACTCAAGAAAAACATCCACCAGAAGGAAATTGTCACCGAGGTGACCCAGACGGGCTACCAGCAGAACTTCATGGACATCTCGATGCAGATACAGGACTGCCGCACGTTCGACGACTGGAAGAACATCTACCGCCGGCTGGTGCATTGGGAACTGGAGCTGAGCAGCACGGAGAGCAGCATGACCGAGATTCTCGCCACACAAAAGGAGGAGGCCAACAAATGCTTCGCCAAGTTTGTAAAGGAGAACTACATGAACTGGGTGATGCCCTCCAGAACTGCCGGAGGTCCCTTTACGGCAACTGCCGACGACGGCCGCCCGCTCATGTCGCCCGCCATCTTCAAGTCGAGAATCTTCCCCCTGCTCGACAAGGGAGAGAAAGTGTTCATGGTGGTCATCGACAACTTCCGCTACGACCAATGGCGCGTGCTGGTGCAGGAGATTGCCGACCTGTTCGACATCGACGAGGACCTCTACATGAGCATCCTGCCGACAGCCACGCAATACGCCCGCAACGCCATCTTCAGCGGACTGATGCCCAACAAGATTGCCGAGATGTTTCCCGAGCTGTGGGTCGACGAGGACGAGGAGGAGGGCAAAAACCTCAACGAGGCGCCGCTCATACAGACCCAGCTCGACCGCTTCCGCCGCCACAACTCTTTCTCGTATAATAAGGTGAACGACTCGAGCGGAGCGGAGAAACTGCTGCAGCAGTTCAAGCAGCTGGAGCAGAACGACCTGAACGTGGTGGTGGTCAACTTCATCGACATGCTCTCGCACGCCCGCACAGAGTCGAAGATGGTGCGCGAGCTGGCCAACAACGAGAGCGCCTACCGCAGCATCACGCTCAGCTGGTTCCGCCACTCGGCCGTATCGGAAATCTTCAAGCGCCTGGCGCAGACGGATTGCAAAATCATTATCACCACCGATCACGGCTCCATACGCGCCTCGAGGCCCATTAAGATTATCGGCGACCGCAACACGAACACGAACCTGCGCTACAAACTGGGCAAGAACCTGAACTACAACTCGAAAGAGGTGTTCACCATCCGCGAGCCACAGAAGGCTTTCCTGCCCTCGCCGAACCTCTCGACGAGCTACGTGTTTGCCACGGGTGACGCTTTCTTCGCCTACCCGAACAACTACAACTATTACGTCAGCTATTACAAGGACACTTTCCAGCACGGCGGCATCTCGATGGAGGAAATGCTCATTCCGCTGGTCACGCTCACGCCCAGGAAAAGGAGTTAGCAGACAAGGGGGTGGCTTCTTCAAGATGAGAACGTAGCACTTGGGGGAAAAGAAAAAACGCACCATGCAGGTGAAAAAACGCGCCATGCAGCTGAATAGAAACACACCATTCAGGTGAAAAGAAAACACACCATTCAGGTGAAAAGTATTTTGATATGAGAATAGAAATCAAGAACCAGGAAACAATACACGCCGCCGCCCGGCAGTTTATCGAGGCTATGGGCGACAGCCACGTGTTTGCCTTTTACGGCAAGATGGGGTCGGGCAAGACCACTTTCATCAAAGCCATCTGCGAGGAGTTGGGCGTAGAAGACGTCATCACCTCGCCCACCTTCGCCATTGTGAACGAATACACGGTAGCGCCCAGCCAGACGGAAAGAGGCAGCGCGAACAACTCGCCAACAAGGAGGCTGGAAGGAGACACGATCTACCACTTCGACTTCTACCGCATCAAGAAGCTCGAGGAAGTCTACGACATGGGCTACGAGGACTACTTCTACAGCGGCTCGCTCTGCTTTATCGAGTGGCCGGAGCTCATCGAGGACCTGCTGCCCGAAGACGCCTTGCGCATTAGGATTGAGGAGCAACCCGACGGCTCGAGAATTATCAGCACTTGACATATGAATCACCAGCACAATATGAAACAGATTATCATTACAGCATTAACCTGTGTCCTGGCTCTCCTCCCCTACACCACCGAGGCCAGACAGAAACGCGCCCACATCACGATGGCGACCTATAACCTGCGCTACGTGAACAAGAAGGACTCTATCAACGGCAACGGCTGGGAGAGGCGCTGTCCGAGGATTGCCCAACTCGTTCAGAGCTACAATTTTGAGGTGTTCGGCACTCAGGAGGGCTACAAACGGCAGCTCGATGACTTGAAAGCCATGCTGCCCGGATACGACTATTTCGGACGAGGACGCGACGACGGTAAGGAAGCTGGCGAGCACTCTGCCATCTTCTACCGGAAGGACTTGTTCAAGCTTGTGGACCACGGCGACTTCTGGCTCTCCGAGACGCCCGACCGCCCGGGACTGGGATGGGACGCCGTATGCATCCGCATCTGCACCTGGGGCCATTTCAAGCATCTCCCCTCGGGCAGGGAGTTTCTGTTCTTCTCGCTCCATATGGACCATGTAGGCAAACAGGCACGAATGGAGTCCGTACGGCTGGTGATGAGCAAGATGAAAGAGCTGGGAAGCAAGCTGCCTGCCATCCTCGTGGGCGACTTCAACGTGGACCAGCACAGCGAGGAATACAAAAACATTCTCGAGAGCGGAGTCTTCAACGACGCCTATCAGGCAACAGAATTCCGCTACGCGCCTAACGGCACATTCAACGGATTCAACCCGACGGGCTACACCGTGAGCCGTATCGACCACCTGTTCCTCTCGCCCAAGGTGCGCGTAAAGAAATATGCCATCCTTACCGACACGTACCGCACACGGCCCGTAGGCTATGTTGACCCGCCCATCGACCCTTAGAGCACGAAGGTCCTACCCTACATCTCTCGTACGCCCAGCGACCACTATCCCGTGCGCATCGAGGTGGAGTTTTAGGGAGAAGACATGCATGAAAGGCTGAATGGGGACTAATTCGTCAAGCCTGGGGAAACATACATCAAGCATGGGGGCTAATACATCAAGTCTGAGGACAAAAGCGTCAAGCCTGACTAACGACTAAACAAAAAAAGAGAAGCATCCCGTATGATGAGATGCTTCTCTTTTTTTATGACTATCTATCTTTTAGAGCATAGCGTCAAACTTCTCCTTGATCTTTGCCTTGGGCACGGCACCTACGAGTTTGTCGACCACTTTACCATCCTTGAAGAAAAGGATTGAGGGGATGTTGCGGATACCAAACTCCATAGCCACATCGTCGGCCTCCTCTACGTCGCACTTGCCTACGACGAGCTTGCCGTCATACTCCTTGGCCAACTCCTCGATGATAGGAGCCACCATACGGCACGGGCCACACCATGTTGCGCCAAAATCAACTACTAATGGCAGTTCGCCATTCTTGTAACTCTCGAAATTCTCGTTTGTAATTGTAACTTCCATTGTTCTTTAATTTATAGTTAAACTTGTTTTGTTTCAAGATATAAACTTACTTGTCTTGTCTCCAGCAAACACCGTGCCAATATTTTTTCACCAGACATCAGTTAATCCGATACCCCATGTTGGGATGGCTCTCAATATAGCTGATGAGCTCGCGCTTCACATTGATGTTGGCAGTCTTGCTGCGCAGCATAATGGGCGTGCTGCTCTCGGGATGGTGTATCTGGAAATACAGCTGGGTAGGCCCCGGATTGTCGGAGATCAGCGATGTCAGGTCGGAGACAATCTCCTCGTCTATCGACTGAGCCTCCATCATGATGGTCATCTTCTCGATGCGCTTTTCCTTTACGGTCTGCAGATACTGAATATCCGTCACATGAAACTCCAACTGATTACTGTCGCGCCAACGCGGAGCGCACTTAGCTGTCACATACACGGAATAGCCTTCCTCCAGCATGCCGCGCCAGCGGCCCCAATCCTCGCCGAAGAAAGCCATCTCTCCCGAGCCGCTGAAGTCCTCGATGGTGACAAATCCGCATGGGTTTCCGTTTTTGGTCATCCGCGTGCGTACGGCTGTCACAATGCCGCCAAAGACAATCTCCTCCTTCTTCGAAAGTGACACTTTGTCATCAAGCTCGCCACACTGCGTGTTGCACATCTTATTCAGTATGACACTATACTCGTCGAGCGGGTGTGCCGACAGATAGATTCCTACCAGGTCGCGCTCACGGTTCAGTCTTTCAATAGTGCTCCACGACTCTCCCTCGGGTACAGGAGGCGTGGCAATCTCAACAGCCTCACTACCGCCAAAGAGCGAGTTCTGCACCTGAGACTGCTCAGCCTGATAGAGCTGCCCGTAGCGAAGAAGCGTGTCGAGGAACATCACACCTTTATTATCGGTGGCGAAATACTGCTCACGACGGTAGCCGAAGCTGTCGAATCCGCCGCTCAAGGCCAGACTCTCGAAAGCCTTTCGGTTGACAGCACTCATGTTGACACGCTGTGCAAAATCGAAGATGCTCTTGTAGGGTCCGTTTTTCTCACGCTCCTGAATAATAGCCTCAGCCGCCGAGCTGCCCATACCCTTGATGGCAGCCAGTCCGAAACGTATCTCGCCATGATGGTTGACACCGAACTTCAGGTAACTCTCGTTCACGTCGGGGCCCAATGTGGCGATACCCATCGAGCGGCATTCGTCCATGAGCTTGGTAATCTCAGTAATCTGGTCGCGTCGCCGGCTCATGATGGCGGCCATAAACTCAGCAGGATAGTTGGCCTTCAGATAGGCAGTCTGATAGGCCACCCACGAGTAGCAGGCGGCGTGCGACTTGTTGAAAGCATAAGAGGCGAACGCCTCCCAGTCGCCCCAGATTTTCTCCAGCACCTTGGGGTCATGGCCGTTCTTCTTTCCACCCTCGATGAACTTGGGCTTCATCTGGTCGACAATGTCCTTCTTCTTCTTTCCCATAGCCTTTCGCAGGGCGTCGCTCTCACCTCGGGTGAAGTCGGCCAGCAGACGGCTGAGCAGCATCACCTGCTCCTGGTAGACGGTAATGCCGTAGGTGTCCTTCAGGTACTTCTCCATGATGGGGATGTCGTACTTGATCTCTTCCCGCCCGTGCTTACGGTTGATGAAGTTGGGAATTTTCTCCATTGGTCCAGGCCGGTAGAGGGCGTTCATGGCTATGAGGTCCTCAAACACGGTGGGCTTCAGCTCGCGCAGGTATTTCTGCATGCCGTTCGACTCGAACTGGAAGGTGCCAATGGTGCGCCCCTGCTGGTACAGCTCATACGTCTTGGGGTCGTCGATGGGAATCGTATCGAGGTCGATGTCGATGCCGCGCGTCAGCTTGATGTTGGCGCAGGCCTCCTTCAGCTCGGAAAGCGTCTTCAGCCCGAGGAAGTCCATCTTGATAAGTCCCGTTGACTCAATCACATGACCGTCGTATTGCGTACAATTGGTCTTCGTGTCCTTGAAGTCCGGGTCGTCGGCTGTCGACACAGGAACCCAGTCGCTAATAGGGTCACGGCAGATGATGAATCCACAGGCATGGATGCCCGTTCCGCGCACCGTCCCCTCCAGCATCTTGGCATATTTGATGGTGTTGCTGAGACGGCTGTCGGGCGACGTCTCCGCCTCGCGCAACTCGGGAGTATACTTGATGGCGTTGGGAAGGTTCATCTTCATTCCGTCGGGCAGTCGGTCGGGAATGGCCTTACAGAGCGCATTCGACTGGTCGAGCGGCAGTTTCTCCACACGCGCCACATCCTTGATGGAGTTTTTCGTGGCCATCGTGGCATAGGTGATGATATGGGCACAGTTCTCATGCCCGTACTTGTCTTCCACCCATTTCAGCACTCGCCCGCGGCCGTCATCGTCGAAGTCGGTATCGATATCAGGCAGGGAGATACGGTCGGGATTCAGGAAACGCTCGAACAGCAAATCGTACTTCAGCGGGTCTATCTTCGTGATGCCCAGACAATAGGCAACCACCGAACCGGCAGCCGAACCACGTCCCGGGCCGACCATCACGCCGAGTTCGTCGCGGGCAGAGTTGATAAAGTCCTGAACGATGAGGAAGTAGCCAGGGAAACCCATCGTCTTCATGATGTGCAGCTCGAAACGGATACGCTCTACCACCTCCTCAGGAAGTTTCTTGGCGTCTTGAGCATCCCCAGAGTCTCCTGCGGACTCGCCGTAACGCCGGTAAGCACCCTCGTAGGCCAATTTAGCCAGATAGTCGGCCTCAAACTTAATACGGTAAAGTTTGTCGTAGCCGCCCAGCTTCTTAATCTTCTTCTCGCCCTCCTCAGGCGGCAGCTGGTTCTGTCCATTCTCGTCGCTGGTAAACTCGTCGTAGAGCTGTTTCTCCGTGAATTTCCGGCGCCACTCCTCCTCGGTTCCGAAACTCTCGGGGATGGGGAAGAAGGGCATGATGGGATCGTGGTCGAGACTGTAAATCTCCACCTTGTCTAACAGCTCAACGGTGTTGGACAAAGCCTCCGGCACATCACCGAACACCTCGTTCATCTCCTCGCGCGTCTTGAACCACTCCTGTTTGGAATAGAGCATGCGCGTGGGGTCGTCAAGGTCCTTGCCGGTGGAAAGACACAGCAGATGGTCGTGCGCCTCGGCATTCTCCTGGTCGACGAAGTGGGCATCGTTGGTGCATACAAGCTTGATGCCATATTCCTTTGCCAGTTCAATAAGCACCCGGTTGGCTTTCTGCTGCATGGGGAACGTCTCGCGGTTGGCGCGTATCGTAGGGTCTTTCACCTCATGGCGCTGCAGCTCCAGGTAATAGTCGTCGCCAAACACCCGGTGATACCACTCTACAGCCTCACGGGCTCCTGCGATATCACCATTCAGTATTTTCTTGGGCACCTCTCCGGCAATACATGCCGAGCAGACTATCAAACCTTCATGAAACTGCTCCAAGTCAGCACGGTCGGTACGGGGACGCATATAGTAGCCGTCGACCCACGAACGTGAGACGAGCTTAATCAGATTCTTATATCCGCGATAGTTTTTGGCCAGCACGATGAGGTGATAGCCGCTCATGTCGTTCTTGTCTTTCTTCCGCTCCTTGCTGCCGTTGCGGGCCACATACATCTCACAACCGAAAATAGGCTTGAAAGGCTCCTTGCCTTCCTTCTTGCGTTTCTTGTTCACCGACTCGCAGTAGTCGGAGAATTCCTTAATTCCGAACATGTCTCCATGATCGGTTACGGCCATACCTTTCATCCCGTCGGCAACAGCCTTGTCGACAAGCCGCTTGATGCTCGACTGGCCGTCGAGTATCGAGTAATATGTATGTACGTGGAGATGAACGAAGTCTTGCATGTGTCTTTGATTTGAGGCGTAAAGTTACGGCGATTTCACGATATGGCCAAAAGAATAAACCAAAAAAAACATAAAAGTAAAAATTATCAATTAAGCGTGAACGTTTATCAATAAATTTTACTACCTTTGCATCCGATATGGATATATCCAACGCATCTCATGGGAAAACGAATTAGAAAACTAAAAAAGCAACGACTACACAGCGAAGGTAACGACACCCTGTTTTTCGGGCTGCTCGTCATCATTGCGATTGCGGTGATTTTATGGCGTTCGCTCGATACCAAGATTCCTTTCTGGTGCTTTACCGCACTTGCCGCTGTTGCATATGGTATTGTTCTTAATTTTTTCCGTTGTCCTATCCGTTATTTCCCAGGTGAGGACACAGAGCGTATTGTCGTGGCTCCCGCCGACGGCAAGGTAGTGGTCATCGAGGAAGTGGAGGAGAATGAGTATTTCCACGACAAGCGTCTGATGATCAGCATTTTCATGAGTTTATTCAATGTCCACGCCAATTGGTTTCCAGTAGACGGAAAGGTCAAGACGGTATATCATCAAGACGGCAATTTCCATAAGGCATGGTTACCGAAAGCCAGCGAGGAGAACGAGCATTCCGACGTGATGATAGAGACGCCCGAGGGTGTTGACGTGCTCTGTCGTCAGATTGCGGGTGCCGTTGCCCGCCGTATCGTCACCTATGCGAAAGAGGGTGAGGAATGTTTCATCGACGAGCATCTGGGATTTATCAAGTTCGGCTCACGCGTTGACGTGTTCCTGCCTTTAGGCACCGAGGTATGCGTAAAAATGGGCCAGAGTACAACTGGCGACATGACTGTGATTGCAAAGCTCAAATCCTAAGGCCCGATTTGCCGGCATGGTTTTTGAATGATACTTCAGGAGAATTCGTTTTTCGACTCAAGCATTAACAATTAAGCGCAGAGGATTATGAAGAAACATATTCCTAATATGATTACTTGCTGCAACCTGATTTCAGGCTGCATCGCAATTAGTTTTGCCCTTTACGGAGAGGCCAAATGGGCTTTATGCTGGATTATCATCGGAGCTGTCTTCGATTTCTTCGACGGTATGACAGCCCGGCTGCTCGGTGTCTCGTCACCTATCGGAAAAGAGCTCGACTCGCTGGCCGACGATGTCACCTTCGGCGTAGCACCAGCCAGCATGGTATTCTACGAGCTGACGATTATAGACTACTCCGACGCCTTGCTGCCTGTCAGCGATTACATCCCCTACGTAGCATTCCTGATCGCAGCTTTCTCTGCTTTGCGACTGGCCAAGTTCAACCTCGACGAGCGTCAGTCGACCTCGTTCATCGGACTTCCCACGCCAGCCAACGCTCTGTTCTGGGGTTCGCTGCTGGCAGGTATGCCCAAGATTATCGAGAACACGGGCACATGGGCCTTGCTCATCCTGTTGCTGCTCATTGCGCTGAGCTGTTTCCTCCTGGTTTGCGAGCTGCCTATGTTCGCGCTGAAATTCAAGCAATGGGGAATGAAGGGCAATGAGGTGAAATACGGATTTGTCATCCTTAGCGCCGCCCTGCTGCTTGCGTCAGGCATCATCGAAGGCTTCTGGATGGTCATCGTGCTCTACGTTGTCTTGTCGCTTATCATGTTTCTTTCCAATAAGTCAAAAGCCGAATAAGCTATGGCCATTCTGAAATTCTTGTTCATTCTTATCCTCCTTGCTGTATTTGTGGTTCTCCTGATGGGCGCCACGGTGGTTGCCCGCATCGTACATGCGGTGAGAAAGGCATTCCGTGGGGAAAGTAACCAGCAGACAGGAAGAAGCGGATATGGTTATGGAAACCGCCATGAGACTTACGGCGGCGAGGAGAAGGTCATCGACAAGCGTACGCCTCAGGAGGCCAATCGGAAAATATTCGCCGACAACGAGGGCGAATATGTCGACTTCGAGGAAACTCCTTCTGAAACCATTGACAAATAAAGAAAAAAATCATTGTGCATAGCCGGATTACCCAGAATCGCTATGCACAATGAACTTTTATATGCACAATTACTCTTGAACTCTTTACCCGGAACTATGCGCGCTCCGGCATGAATCAGTTATGCACCAGCGTTCCGATGGGTTCGCCGTCCATCACCTTCTTCAGATTACCCACGATATCCATGTTAAACACATAGATGGGCAGGTTGTTGTCCTGGCACATGCAAATAGCTGTGAGGTCCATCACTTTCAGTCCGCGCGCGAGTACCTCCTTATAGGTAATCTCGTCGAACTTCGTAGCCGTAGGATCTTTCTCCGGATCGGCCGTGTAGACGCCGTCAACGCGTGTGCCTTTCAGCATCACATCGGCCTCAATCTCGATACCGCGCAGGCTGCTGCCCGTATCGGTTGTGAAATAAGGTGAACCCGTTCCGGCAGAGAAGATGCACACATAGCCCTCCTCCATAGCCTCGATGGCGCGCCATTTGGTGTAGAACTCACCGATAGGCTCCATGCGGATGGCAGTCAGCACACGGTTCTTGACGCCGATAGCGCCCAGCGCAGAGCTCAGGGCCAGCGAGTTGATCACCGTGGCGCACATACCCATCTGGTCGCCTTTCACACGGTCGAAGCCTTTCTGGCTGCCGCTCAGGCCACGGAAGATGTTGCCGCCGCCAATCACAATACCTATTTGTACGCCCATCTGGGCCACTTCCTTAATCTGCTCAGCATACTGGCTGAGACGCTCAGGGTCAATGCCGAAGCCCTGTTTTCCCATCAGGCTCTCGCCACTAAGCTTTAAGAGTATTCTTTTAAATCTTGCCATAATATTTGGGTTTAAAGTTATGATTCTATTTACAGACAGAAGGTCACTTCCTTGAACATATATGAGCGCTCACGCCCGTCGCTGTCGCAGAGCCATAGCCGTCCGTCGTCTTCCACGCGCATCAGCCTGGCCTCGAACTCACCGCCGCTGTCACGATACAAATGCCAGCCCTCACGACGATACAAATGCGCATGATACCGTTGCGAAATGGCCTCAAAACAACCTTGCTCCAGCAATTCCATACCTGCCTGCATATGGCTGACCACCTTCTCGAGCACGTCATCCAACGCTACCTCATGCCCCAAAATCTGCCACAAAGACACCGGGTTGGGCGCATCGCTGCGGAACTCCCGCTGGTTGACATCTATTCCCGTGCCGAAAATGCAGCTGGCAATTCCCCCGCCACTAACCGACAACTCTATCAGCGTTCCGCAAATCTTACGGTCGCGCCAATAAATGTCGTTCGGCCATTTGATGCTGAACCCGTCTGTATAGCAGCTCAACGTATCGAGCAAAGCCAGCGCGTGCGTCATCGATAGCAAATACTGCCGCGCAACAGGAACATACACCGGACGAACCATGATAGAGAAAAGCAGGTTCTTTCCCTGCTCCGACTCCCACGTGTTCGTGCCTTGCCCGCGACCGGCAGTCTGAAAGGCGGCTGTGACAACGGTCATGTCCGCGTCCGCATCCTCACGATGGTCGCGCAGCCAGCGGTTTGTCGAGTCGGTCTGCTCCAGTTTTATGGTTTTAGTCTTCATCTCTGCAAATATACGAAGAAAAATGCAAAAGACTTCCAAAACAAGCCGATTTTTTTGTTTCTTTGTAACAGGGCAAGTCCTTACGACGCTTATCCCGTTTTCGTCTTGTGAACTGCCTTCCAAAAGCCTTTCAATAGAGCGAGAGAATCCTATCATCGGAGTGAGAGTTCCCAAAGATGCCCTTATATATCTCCAGAAGGCTTCCATTTTATCACAAAGGGCATCTCCAGCATCGTAAAGGGCTACTCTACACATCTGGAGCATGCTTCGGGAACGCTCTTCATGCCGTAGGTTCTGGCAGCACGTACCGGTCGGACAGCACTCGGTTTTTCGCCATTTTCCAACAGGCCGACGGCACTTTTCCGGCAAATCATTTTGACTTTACGAAAAATGTGGGTATCTTTGCCAAATGACACAGCAAGAAAAAGACGAGCAATACATGCGCCGGGCACTCGACGAGGCTCAGGAGGCGTTGCGCCAGGGAGAAATTCCCATTGGCGCGGTAATTGTCTGCAAAGACCGTATCATCGCCAGGGCGCACAATCTGACAGAGACGCTGAACGACGTGACGGCTCACGCCGAGATGCAGGCCATCACGTCGGCTGCTAACCTTTTGGGCGGTAAATATCTCAACGACTGCACGCTTTATGTGACCGTAGAGCCGTGTGTCATGTGTGCGGGAGCCATCGGATGGGCACAAATCAGCCGCATCGTCTATGGCACCGACGACCCCAAACGGGGCTATCAGGCATTTGCACCGAAAGCCTTCCACCCCAAAGCGACTGTCACCACGGGTGTGCTGCAAGACGAATGCAGGCAATTGATGTTGGATTTCTTTAAGGAGAAACGGAAATGAGGAAACTGTTGTTTCTACTTGTGATGGCACTACTGGCCGCCTGTTCGGGCAATGATGACGCTGACAAGGCCGAGAAACTGAGGCTGTCGGCTGAGGAGTTCGTGTGGAACGACACCCAGCACGACGCCCAGCTCGAGATTATCACGAACGGCGCATGGACTATCTCCAGCTCTGCCGACTGGTGCACTCCGCTCGTCAAGGAAGGAAGCGGGCGCACCATCGTGCCTCTGTGGGTGATTCCCAACATCACGAAGAGCGAGCGCACGGCCACGCTGACGGTTAAATCGGGCTCTATCGCCAAGACGGTCAGCCTCAAACAGCCTGCCCTGGAGTCCTCCGAAAATCATCAGTATGTGCTGTCTGTGGTGTTCCACGTGCTCTATCACAATCAGGCCGACACCCTGGAGTATGTCAGGAAAGACTGGCTGGGAAAAATGATGAGCATCGTAAACCGCATCTATAAGCACAACAAGACGAATGTCCAGTTCGAGATGGCACAATACGACGACGAGGGAAACAAGCTGGACGAGGCGGGCGTGGTTCGCCACCAGGTTTCGTTCACCGAGTATGACCCGCATGAGTTTCTCGACACCAAAGGCAAAGACCACCAGCAATTCTCCGAGTTTGCATTCAATATCCAGCGCTGCATCAACATCTACGTCTTCAAGTTCAATGAGCCGAAGTACATGGGACTCTCCGACCTGGCCATCACACCAGAGAATCACAAGCTGGACAGTCTGCAGGCTACCGACTATCTGAACACGCTGACAAAACCCGATTTCCCCTTCGGTTGTTGCATCAACAACACCTATATTTACGAGACTGAGGAGAATGGTTACTACAATCCCTGCTACGTCGTGAATACCATTGCCCACGAACTGGGCCATTTCCTGGGGCTGCTGCACACTTTCTCCGAGGATGAGTGCAACGAGGATGATGCCTGTACGGACACCAAAAACTGCGACTACAACGCCTACACCACCCTGTTGGAAGCGCTGTTTGACGAGGTTGAGCGTACGGGCAAGAAGCTGACTCTCGACGATGTGGCCGAGCGAATCAATTGTGAGGATGCCACCAATTACATTGCCCACAACGTGATGGACTATGCCTACTGTTTTAGCGACGAGTTCAGCGAGCAGCAGATAGACCGCATGAGGCATGTATTGAACTACAGTCCGTCGGTTCCCGGGCCAAAGCTGGATATTTACAAAAAGACCAGGGCCTCGGCTGGCAGCAGCAAGCCACTCCGTCCGAAACTGTCAGATTGTCCTGCGTTTCCCACGAATTCCACGACAAGAGGCGCAACAGCCAAGCCCGTCTGGCCAAGTAAGTTGTTTTTCTAAGTCCACCCGTTCGACCATACTTTCATTCTGCTGTTGGCCATAGAAGGGCAGAAAGACAGGAAGGAAGGAAAAACTGCAGGCGGGGCGAGTCGCTATCTAAGGTCCAATGTCTTTTTTATGGACATATAGGATGGTTGCAACATGACATCAACAATAAAGGGCATGCGCGTTAGCATGCCCTTCTCTCTCTCCAATACTAATTAGTCTTTGTGCTGTTTATTTTACCAACACAACCAAGTACTTGCTGGTGCTCCAGAACAACTGCGGATTGGTGATGCGCAGCACAAACTGGTCCTTAGCGTCCTTAGCAAGCGTGTAGCTGCTTGAGGGGTGCATGGTCAGCAGTTTAGCCGATTTCGAATAGAGCTTGATTTCCTTGTCTATGCGAATATCTATCTTGGTAAAATAGTTCTTGTTGAAGTTAGCATGCAGCACCTTCCCGTCCTCGACGATGCGCTGCTCTTTCAGCTCTTTCTTTGTACCGAATACGAACCAAGCGGTATTCAGCTGCTTGTCCTGAGTGTTAATGGTCTCAGTCTTCTGCTTGGTTTCAGTCTGCAGGTTCTCCACGTCGGTATTCAGGTTGGCAATCTTCTCATCCAACTGTCCGATGTGAATATCCTTGGCATCCAACTCAGAGCGCAGTTGCTGCATCTCCTGGTCTTTCTGCTCAAGTTGGGCAACGAGGTCCTCAAGTGTCTTGTTCAGCTGCTCGCCCTTGACAGAGCTCTCGCGCAACTGCTTCTTCAGTTTGTTAATCAACTCACGGTTCTTGGCCATCGTCTGCTGAATGAACTGCATGTTCTCACGCAGCTGCTGACGCTTGTTGGCGCCTTCACCGTCTTTGGCAAGACTAACGCGGTTCTCAGCCTCGTTAATCAGGCGGAAGCCTTCCTGAATCTCATTCAGCGCCGTCATAGTCTCGTTGATCTCGCTGTCACGGCCTTCTATCACCTGCTGAAGCGAGTCTACCAATGCACTCTGGTCGGGAACAACGGCTACTGGCTCTTTCTTCTCTTCCTGGCAGCCAACGACCAACAGCGCACAAAGGGCTAAAAACAATACTTTCTTCATTTTATTCTTCGTTTTTGAGATGGGTTCAATCTTCTTGCTCTCGTTGATGCTTATGGGATGGGGCATCACAGCCCGCTACTACAATCACTATCTCGCCACGGGGGGGAGTGGAGGTGAAATGGGCAACCAACTCCGACAACGTGCCGCGGCGGCACTCCTCGTGCAACTTGCTGATCTCACGGGCCACACATGCTCGGCGGTCGGCACCCAGCACTTCCGACAACTGGGTCAACGTCTTTACCAAGCGGTAGGGCGACTCGTAGAAAACCATCGTGCGCTGCTCGTTGGCCAATGATGTCAGACGGGTCTGACGGCCTTTCTTCTGCGGAAGGAATCCCTCAAAACAGAAACGGTCGTCGGGAAGGCCAGAACTCACCAGCGCAGGGACGAATGCCGTGGCGCCAGGAAGGCATTGCACCTCTATGCCGGCAGACACCGCTTCTCTCACCAGGAAAAAACCGGGGTCGCTGATGCCTGGAGTACCGGCGTCGCTCACCAAGGCTATCGTCTGACCCGACCGCAGACGCTCCACTATACCGCCAGTAGTGCCGTGCTCGTTGAATTTATGGTGAGAGAGCAACTGGTTGTGGATGTCGTAGTGCTTCAGCAACAGACCGGTTGTCCGGGTGTCTTCAGCCAGAATCAAGTCCGACTCCTTCAGCACCCTCAAGGCCCTGAGCGTGATGTCTTCCAGGTTGCCTACAGGGGTGGGAACGATATACAATATGCCCATAATTGGGGGCAAATATACACCAATTCATAGAAATGGCAAAATAATTCCGTCAATTTTACATTTTAGTAACATTTTGCACTCTATCGTTGGTTAGTTCGCATAATCTTCGTAATTTTGCAATCACCATGACCGACAATGCTATAGGGGAACTGCACCGGCCCGGAAGAATAGAAGTGGTGTGCGGATCGATGTTCTCAGGAAAGACCGAAGAACTGATCCGACGGTTGCGTCGTGC
>JAEEXN010000055.1 GCA_016291595.1 Prevotella sp. | reverse complement strand
GCCCCGACGTGTTCAAGATGGGCTCATGGTGGTATCTCGTCTATAGCGAGGCCTATCGCACCAGCTGGAGCCGTAAGGTGAAGTACATGATGGCCAGCTCGTTCGAGGGCCTGCGCCGCTGCTTCGACGATCCCGGTGCCAACTGGCCCCGCGACGACAAGGAGGGCGTGCTCGACAGCCGTGCCTTCTATGCCGGCAAGACTGCCAGCGACGGACAGAACCGCTACATCTGGGGATGGTGCCCCTACCGCACCGGTACCACCTTCCACGACAAGAACGTTGCCGTGGGTGCCAATGGCGAGCCCAACTGGTCGGGTGCTCTCGTCTGCCATCGTCTCGTTCAGCACGAGAACGGCACGCTCACCGTCGGTGAGGTTCCTGCTATGGCCGCCAAGTACAGCCAGGATGCACCTGCCAGCGTGATGGACAGCAAGGGCTATTCCAACGGCACGCTCTCGGGCGACGGAGCCTACGTGCTCTTCAGCCGTCTGGGCAACCACAATCACATCTCGTTCACCGTCAAGACTGCCGGCGACGGCGACAAGTTCGGCGTTTCCTTCTGCCGTGGCACCGATGCCAAGAAGTACTACACCATGGTTGTCAACCCCGAGTGGGCCGACGGCCGCCGCAAGGTGAACTTCGAACAGGAAGGCGCTGAGGGCCGCGGATTCATCGAGGGCATCGATGGCTACATCTTCCCGCGTCCTGCCGACAATGTCTACAATGTAAGCATCTACACCGACAACTCGGTTGTCACGATGTACATCAACGGTGTCTATGGCTACACCCAGCGCATCTATGGTGTCTACAAGAACTGCTGGTCCATCAACAGCTATGGTGGCTCTGTCAGCGTGAGCAATGTCAAGGTGACGGCCTATTAAGCCGCCGCCCCCACATAAAACTAAACCCAATCAGAAGATGCGTTTTTTTCAGGATATCGTTATATCAACCTTCATTCTGGTGGCAGCCTGGCTGCCATCAGAATGTTTGTCTCAGCCAGCCGGCTTCCCCTCGTCCGACGAGCCTGCCTACCGCGAGCACTACCGCAACCAGTACCATTTCAGCGCCCGCCGCGGATGGATCAGCGACCCCTGCGGATACCTCTACTACGAGGGTAAGTACCATTGCTACTGGTGGGGCTGTGCCGAGTCGACCGACCTCATCCACTTCAACGAGGTGAGCCGCCATGTCCACCGCGATGTGCCTAAGGGACTCGGCTGCTGGACCGGCTGTGTCGTCGCCGACCCGCAGAATACCGCCGGCTTCGGCAGCGATGCCTATATTGCCTGTCTCACCCTCCACGATGCGGCGCGCAAGAACCAGTCGCAGGGACTCACCGTCAGCCACGACCACGGACGCTCCTTCTCCTACTACGACGGCAACCCCGTGCTCGATATCGGCTACGAGGATTTCCGCGACCCCACCGTCATCTGGCTCGAGGACAGCCGACAGTGGCTCATGGTCGTCAGCAAGACCCTCGAGAGCAAGGTCGCCTTCTATGTCTCCCCCGACCTGAAACAGTGGACGTGGCTCAGCGACTTCGGTCCTGCCGGCCGCACCTACCGCTGCTTCGAGTGCCCTGACTTCTTCAAGCTGAAGATCGACAACGGGCCTAAGGCAGGACAGGAGAAATGGGTGCTTGTCGTTTCCGTCGACTGGGACAACGAGCAGTATTTCGTCGGCGACTTCGACGGCCGCACCTTCCATGCCGAGGGACTCAAGCAGGAGACAGGCGTCTATGTCGACTGCGGCCCCGACTTCTATGCCTCGCGCACCTTCAAGGACTTCGACAACGCCCTCGGCGGACGCGTCTACTCCATGGGCTGGATGTCTAACTGGCGCTACTGCCGCGACCTGCCCATGACCTACGGTAAGGGCTTCTGGTCCATTCCCCGTGAGCTGTCGCTCCGCGACACCCCCGATGGATGGCGCCTTGTGCAGCGGCCTAAGAGCGACCTCACCACCCTGCGTGGCGCACGCCAGCACTATGCCGGTCGTCTGAAGGCCGGGCGCACCGCCGTCAAGGATATCCCCCGGCTCGCCAATGTCTACGAGGCAGAGATGTCCTTCGATGCCACTCCCGGCAGCACTTTCGGAATGAACCTCTGTGTGGGAGGCGGGCGCAAACTCGTCGTCACCTACGACGTCGACAGCCACTCGCTCGTCGTCGACCGCACCCAGGTAGCCGACTTCGAGATGACCAAGTTCGAGCACACCTGTCATTCCCGTGTGGCGCCCCGTGACGGACAGCTGCGGCTGCGCGTCTTCGTCGACAAGTGCTCTGTGGAGATCTTCTCCGAGGACGGCACAAGCGTCTTCTCGCTTGCCACCTTCGCTGCCGACGACCATACCGGTCTCGAACTCTTTGCCCAGCAGCCAGACACCCGCTACACCCTCGATGTGTGGCCCATGGCATCCATCTGGCCGTCCGACGCAAAATAAAGAAGCATAATAGATACACGTAACGGACGCAACGGGGGGAAGCAAAAGAAACCATCGTGTTTCATAGCTTTCCTCCGTTCTGGTATTCTATAGATATCTTCCGGTCGAAAGCATCGGCGGTGATCGACTCAGTTCCTGTTCTATTCAGAGAGAGAAAGGGAGATAGTGTCACTAAACGCCCGAAACGCCGATGTACAGGTCGTTTCAGCTTGGTGATGGCTTCGTTATGAACGACACAAAACCGTCACAATCGTTTGTTATGTTTGCAATTCATATACAAATTAAGGTCTAATCAGGCACAAATCACCTCCTAAGTAACCGATGAGTTATACTATGGATTGATGCCTGATTACAGTGTAATTAATGCCTGATTCAAGCGTAATTGATGCCTAAATCAAGTGTAATTCATCAATTAATTGCAACATAATCTATCTATCAATGGCAACATAGATGGGCATATATGTAATAACTATGACACTTGAAATAATGCCATCACCTGGCGCAAGCCAATGGCACTTAAGCATTTGCACGTTTTAGTGACGGCTGACTGTTTTTGTGCAATAGAAGGAGGTTTTATATAAAGAGTGACGGCCAGCTTCACAGCCAGCCGTCATAATTTTGCGTTTTTTTGGATATAATTACTTCTTTAGTAATTACCTTAAACCATCAAGAGGCTAACTTCACAGTCGGCCCTAATTGTGATAGTATTATTATAATCGGCTGCAAAGATACGCTTTTTCGTTGAAATCTGAAAACAATTAACGGAAAACATAATCATCTAAAATTGCGATAAAAGCCAATAGAAATATTCATTTTCATATTAAAAATAATAGATTGGTAGTAATTATTTCTCTGCCCCTATGTCTTTATCATGTCTTTTTGTCTCTATGTCGAGAAAACTCTGTGTCAGCGGACTCTGCCAAACAACACACAAGGGGTGAACAAAACGTTCACCCCTTTCTACAGGCTCGAGAACTTTCCGATTTCCCGAATTAGCCCTGTAAAAATGACAGGTGGAAGTATATCTGCCCATCCCTGCGATTTGGCTTTTACCATTCTCTGCCATGCGGGGCAAATTGTATATAGTTTCTTTTTTTTATTTGTTCGTTTCAGAATTATTTCGTATATTCGCAGCCGAAAGGGAGGGCTTGTTGATATAACGAAAGCCTAAACACTATGCGAAAACTGTTTTTACACCTTATTATATTATTTGGTGTGGCGATGCTACTGACTGCCTGTAACTCGGGTCCGCGTTACCATATCACAGTATTGCAGTGCTCGGTGGGCAACTGGCGCTTCCAGCTGAACAACGAACTGTTGGCTGCCCAGCATCTGTTTGAGGAGGATGTGGAGGTGGAAATCTTGAATTGTTTCGACCGCTCTGACGTGCAGGTGAGACAGATAGACAGTCTGTCGATGGGCGGTGTGGACCTGCTGGTGGTGGCTCCCAACGAGTATGAGGAGGTGGCTCCTGCCCTGAGGCGCGCCAAGGAGCGCGGCGTCCCCGTGATCTTGTTCGACCGCAAAGCCGACACGGACGACTATACGGCTTTCATTGGTGGTGACAATGTGGCGGTGGGCCGACTGGCTGCCACCTGTGCCGCCCAGCTGGCTGCGCAGACGGCGAACCACAACGTGCTGGAGATTACCGCCCTGCAGAGCACGTCGCCCTCGCGCGACCGCCACAAAGGCTTCGAGGAGGGCATGGCGCAGTATCCGGGCGTGAACTACCAGTGTATCTTCAGCAACTGGGACGACCACCGTACGGACACCGTCATGAGGGAGGCGCTGAAGAGCAACAGGAGGCCCGACGTGGTGTTCTGCCATAGCGACTTCATGGCGCGCGGTGCCTCGTGGGCGGTGAAGGACGCTGGCCTGGAGGGGCAGGTCAAGATCATCGGCGTGGACGGTCTGCCCGGTCCGGGCGAGGGCATCGAGGGTGTTGAGCAGGGATGGCTGGCGGCGACGTGTGTCTATCCTACGCAAGGCGAGAAGATCGTGAGGCTGGCTCTCGACATCCTGGAGGGGAAACCCTACGAGCGTAACAACTTCCTGAAGAGCATGGTCATCACGCCCGAGAATGTGGGCATGGTGTCGCTATATAGCAACGAACTGAAACGGCGGAGCACAGACCTGGTGACGATTCAGGGCAAGCTGGAGGAGTATTTCGGTCTGTACAACGCGCAGAACAAGATTATATGGGCCGCCGTGGCGGTGATCGCGATGCTCATCGCCGCCGTGGTGCTGACATGGCGAGGCGTGGTGCAGATACGTGCCGCCCACCGCAGGCAGAAGGCGCTGAACAAGGAACAGAAACTGTTCTACACGAATGCGAGCCACCAGCTGAAGACGCCTCTGACGCTGATAGCGGGGCCGGTGAGCCAGCTGCTGCAGCGGAAGGCGGTGAAGGGCGAGGACTTGGAACTGCTGGAGATTACGGAGCGGAACATCAACCAGATGGAGAACGTGCTGTCGGACGTGCTGAACTTCGGCAAGGACACGAGCAAGCCTGCCGTTGACGACGCCACGGCCCAGGAGGCAGCGCAGCTGTCGGAGGCCATGGTGGAGAAGGAGCACCTGGGCATGCTGAAACAGGAGGATACGGACGAACTGTCAAACATCCTGATAGTGGATGACAACTCCGACATGCGCCACTACCTGCGCACGCTGCTGGCGTCGCGCTTCTATGTGCTGGAGGCTCCCGACGGGCAGAGCGGCTTGAAACTGGCGCGCGAGAGTGTGCCCGACATCGTAATCTCGGACGTGATGATGCCCGTCATGGACGGTCTGCAGTTCTGCAAGAACCTGAAGGAGGACTTTATCACGAGTCACATCCCCGTGATCCTGCTGACGGCACGCAGCACGGAGATTCAGCAGATGGAGGGCTACGAGCACGGTGCCGACGCGTATATGACGAAGCCTTTCCGCGCCGATCTGCTCATCAGCCGCATCGACAATCTGCTGCGCAGCCGACAACAGCTGCAGGCGCTGTTCAAGGGTCAGCCGGAAGACAAGGAGGTGAAACTGACCACTCAGGACAAACTGTTCATAGACCAGCTGCGCGAGGTGGTGAGGGAACGGATGGCGAACCCAAAACTGAAGATGGACGACCTGGGCGACGAGCTGGGCATCAGCCGCGTGCAGCTATATAGGAAAGTGAAGGTGCTCACGGGTCTTTCGCCCGTGGACCTGCTGAAGCAGATGCGACTGGAGCGCGCCAAGGTGCTGCTGAACAGTTCCACGAAGACGGTGTCGGAGATTGCCTACGAGGTGGGCTTCGGCACTCCCAGCTACTTCACCAGTTGCTTCAAGAAACAATATGGCAAGCTGCCCATGGAGTTCCGGGCGGAGTAGAGGAGCCCCCCTCCGGCTCAGAGTCCCCTCCGGCTCCCCCAAAGGGGGAGAGTAGTTGCCCACAGATTTCCATAGATTTTCACGGATTTTTTTTATTTTCCTCCAGCAGATTTCGCAGATCTTATATGCTTTGTGTAGAAATCTATGAAACTACCGCTACGCGGGAAATTTATTAAATGTATTTTTCGCAGCAGCTTGAGAATCTTTAAACCTTGAACCTTTAACGCGCGACAGCGCATTTGAACCTTGAACCGGCAGCTCCGCTGCCTATGCCTCTTTGTCTCTATGTCGAAATAACTCTATGTCGAAGTGTAGTCTTTGACATATATCAATATTCGTAAAGACTGTGTCAAAATTGTAACATGTATCATTTTTCATAGTGTTAGAACGATAAATTTCAGCCTTTTGCGCATTTGGTTACTACTTTTGCGGTAGATTTTTACGCATCTATTAACTAAAAACGCAAAAAGTACATGGAAAAACTGAAGAGATTCCTCATGAGCGTCATGCTCATCTTTGCGGGTACTATATGTATGTACGCGCAAACGGAAATTACGGGAACGGTGGTTGATGAGATCGGCGAGGGTGTCATCGGTGCCACTGTGAAGGAAAAGGGGACAAGTAACGGAACGGTTACCGACCTGGACGGAAACTTCAAACTGAAGGTGGCCGAGGGTGCTACGCTCGTAGTGAGCTACATCGGCTACGACAACATTGAGGTGCCCGCCACTCCCGGTGTGAAGATTCAGCTGAAGGAGACCGCCTCGGAGCTTGCCGAAGTGGTGGTAACAGGTTATCAGACGCAGCGTAAGGCCGACCTGACCGGTTCGGTGGCTGTGGTGAAGACCGACGACCTGAAGACCAGCAGCGACACAGACCCGATGAGAGCCCTGCAGGGTAAGGTGCCCGGCATGACCATCACCAGTGACGGCTCGCCTGTAGGCGCCGGTACTGTACGTATCCGTGGTATCGGCTCGTTCAACTCGTCGCAAGACCCGCTCTTTATCATCGACGGCGTGCCTACCACTACGAACCTGAACACCTTGAACATGAACGATATCGAGTCGATGCAGGTGTTGAAGGACGCTGCCTCGGCATCTATCTACGGTAGCCGCGCTGCCAACGGTGTGATTATCATCACCACCCGTTCGGGAAAGAAGGGCGACAAGGTGAAGGTGGACTTCTCTGCCAACCTCACAGCCCAGTTCTACAACTCGCAGACGATGATGAAACTGTCGGATTCGAAAGAGTATGCCACCGCTATGGCACAGGCTGCCATGAACGACGGTCTGGACCCTGTGGCCTATGCCTCTAACTACGGTCTGAACCTGAACGCTCCGGTGGGTACGCAGATCCGTGCCTTCAACCCTGCTACCGGACAGTATAATGAGTACACCGTGAACGGACTGTACGACGGTTTCCTGAACTCGAAGCGCACCATGCGCTACAGTGATACCGACTGGCTGGACGCTATCTCGCGCACAGGTTTCAAGCAGAACTACGACCTCTCGGTATCGGGCGGTACGGAGAAGTACACCGTGCTCTTCTCTGCCGGATACAAGAAGAACGCAGGTATTCTGAAGTATACCGACTTTGAGAGCATCTCTGGTCGTCTGAACACCACGTTCCACGTGAACAAGCTGGTGACCATCGGTGAGAACCTGACCATTACCTACTCGAACCAGGTGGACTGCCGTCCGCTGGCGAACGCGCTGAAGATGTCGCCGACGCTTCCCGTCTACGAGGAAGACATGGAGACATTCTCTGGTCCTGTAGGTGGCATGAGCGACCGTCAGAACCCGCTGCGCGAGCTCTACCATAACCGCGACAACCGCCTCTTCATCTGGCGTATCTTCGGTAATGCCTTCATCAACGTGACACCGTTGAAGGGCCTCGTGCTCCGCTCGAACTTCGGTATCGACTTCGATGCCGGAAACATCCACTCGGTAGGTTATACCTTCCACTCTGACGTGGTGAACAACGATACTCCGTCGACAACCGTGTCGCAGGCTAACGACATGAAGTGGACATGGAGTAACACAGCCAACTATAACTTCTCTATCGGCGGCGACCACAGTTTCATCCTGCTGGCCGGTCTTGAGCTGTTCCACCAGAACCGCACAGATTTCTCAGCCTATGCACAGGACTTCGCCCTGGAGACCTATAATTATATGTGGCCCAACGCCGCTACAGGTATCGACCGCGCCACAGGTATCGACGAGGGCTACAACCTCGTGTCTCTGTTCGGAAAGATTGACTACAACTGGAAAGACCTGCTGCTGGCTTCGTTCACCATCCGTCGTGACGGCTCGAGCCGCTTCGGTAAGAACAACCGCTACGGTACGTTCCCTGCCGTGACACTGGGTTATCGTCTCTCGCAGCACTTGAATGCTGAGTGGATTGACGACCTGAAGGTACGTGCCTCATGGGGTGAGACTGGTAACCAGGCCATCTCGAACAATGCACGCTTCGGCCTGTTCGTGGCTGACTATGGCGACGACCGCGTCACCTCGACGGCTTACGACCTGCGCCTGATGGGTTCGGGCATCTTCCCCTCCGGATTCCGCAGCATTCAGACTGCCAACAACGACCTGAAATGGGAGACCACCGAGCAGTACAACCTCGGTCTCGACTACACCTTGCTGAGAAACTCACTCTACGGAACAGTCGACCTGTACCTGAAGAAGGTGAAGGACATGCTCATCTCTCCTGCCTACCTCGGCTCGATGGGTGAGGGTGGTGCCACATGGTCGAACGGACCGTCGCTGCAGAACTGGGGTATGGAGTTTGCCGTTGGCTACCGCCACACCACCGAGTACGGACTGCGCTACAATGTGAACGGCAACCTCGACTTCTTCCGCTCGAAGGTGACCTATCTGCCTGCCACCACCACAGGCTCGTACGCACACACCGCCACAGAGAACCTGGTGGAGGCCAAGGTGCCTTACGGCTCTATCGTGGGTTATGTGGTCGACGGACTCTACCAGAATCGTGAGGAGGTGCTGGCCTCAGGACAGGAGAACGCTCGCGTGGGCGGACTGAAATATGCCGACTTGGATGGTAACGGAGTCATCGACTCCCGCGACCAGACTTGGATCTTCAACCCAGTGCCCAACTTCTCTTGGGGCTTGAACATCGAACTGGGTTATAAGGACTTCGACCTCACCATGTTCTGGCAGGGTGTACAGGGAGTAGACGTGTACAACGGACAGAAGTTCCAGACCGACTTCTACTCGCTGACCGACGCCGGCTCGAACAAGGGTAACCGCATGCTGGGCGCATGGACACTGGACAACACCAGCTCTACCATTCCCGCCCTGACCACCAACAACACCGGCGACGAGGGTCGCGCCTCTACCTACTTTGTGGAGAACGGCTCGTATGCCAAGCTGCGCACACTGCAGATCGGCTACAATGTGCCCGAGCGCTATCTGAAGAAGCTGAACATGTCGCGCGCACGCTTCTACGTGTCGGGCAACAACCTGCTCACCATCAAGTCGAGCGACCTGACCTGCTCTGACCCTGAGAATCCCAACTGGGCTTATCCTAACAGCACATCACTCTCGTTTGGTCTGCAATTGGGCTTCTAATATATATGGTAATGTAAAACAAATAGATAAGTACAGATATGAAAAAGAACATCATAAAAATCGCAGTTTTCATGCTAACCGCACTCCCTCTCGTGGGAGTGGGAGGATTGCTTACCTCCTGTGACGACTTCATCGATGTGGAGCCCAAGGGTGTCATCGACGAGAAACTGGCTGGCTCACAGCCCGAGGAAATGGTCACCGCTGCCTATGCCATGCTGGGCAACTGCTGGTATACCTATCCCTTCAACCTCTGGCCCTATGGCGATGTCTCCAGCGACGATGCCCTGAAGGGCGGCTCGGGCACCACCGACACCGGCTATCACCCCATGGAGGTATGGTCGACTCTGACCTCTACTCCGGGCGAGCTCGACGAGTTGTGGTATCGTCTGTTCTGTAACATCTCCCGTTGCAACCGCGCTCTGGTGTCGCTCCGCGACTTTGGCGAGCACAAGCTGGGAGCCGACTTGACCAAACAGCGTGAGGCCGAGGTGCTGTTCCTCCGCGCCCACAGCTACTACAAGCTCATCCAGATGTTCCGCAAAGTGCCCTGGGTGGACGAGGAAGTGTATGAGAACAATGCTCAGGAGCAGACCCGCAACGACGAGTTTACTTATGAGGAACTGATGCAGAAGGTGATTGCTGACTTCCAGACCGCTTTCGACGTGCTGCCCGAGACACAGGCAGAGGGAGGCCGCGCCAATAAGATTGCAGCCGCCAGCTATCTCGCCAAGTGCTATCTGGTGCTCGCATGGGGTGACGGCTACGAGGCAACGACGGGCGTGAACCATATCAACCAAGAGTACATGAACAAGGTTGTGGAGTACACCAACGTGGTGAAGAACTCCAACTATGGTTACCTCGAGGACTTCGGCGACATCTTCCTGCCCGAGTATAAGAACTCGAAGGAGAGCATCTTCGCCGTGCAGACATCCGACAAGGCCGACGACAATACCAACTTCGGACGCGCCAACTGGTCGAATATGCTGAACGGATGCTGGGGCATCTGGTCGTGCGGCTGGGACTTCCATAAGCCCACACAGAACCTCGTGAACGCCTTCAAGACCAAGGACGGTCTGCCCATGTTCGACGACTACAACAAGGTGACTGCTTATCCGCAGATGGGTGCTCCCACAAGTCAGAAGTGGGATCCACGCCTCTTCCACACTGTTGGTATGCCCAGCTTCCCCTACAAGTACGAGGCTGAGTACACAATGACCAAGGACAACTCGCGCACACCAAACACTTACGGCTACTATGCCTCGCTGAAGGAAGTGCCGCAGCGCTCGAAGGGCGAGACCTACGACTCACCGTGGCAGGCTTTTGCCATGAACGACTACGTGTTCCGCTATACCGACGTGATGCTCATGCGTGCAGAGGCATTGGTTGAGCTGAACCGTCTGGGTGAGGCCCGCACCATTATCAACGAAATCCGCCAGCGCGCCAAGAACTCCATTGGCAAGCACATCAGCTACGCTGCCGACCAGTGCGACATCGCCCTCTATCCCGAGAGCTACTTCCAGACCAAGGACCAGGCCCGTCAGTGCCTCCGCTGGGAGCGCCGTCTCGAGATGGCCATGGAGAACGGACGCTACTTCGACCTGCGCCGCTGGGGTATCGCCTCGCAGACGCTGAACAAGTTCTTTGAGACCGAGCAGAACGTGGAGTACGACGGACAGACCTATGCACAATACTACAAGGATGCCCACTTCTCAGCAGGCAAGAACGAGTACTATCCCGTTCCTTACAACCAGCTCTACTACGTTCCAGGCCTCTACTCTCAGAACCCGGGATATTAAGAATAGATAACAGATCATTGAATATAAAAAGTAAAGAATATAGTTATGAAAGCATTATATAGAATCCTTCTCGCTTGTATGGTATGCAGCGTTGCTTGCGTAGCCCTCACAAGCTGTCAGGACAAGGACATCGACCGTAGTGCCATGGTGCTCAAGGCTCCCGACGCATCGCAGATTACGGGTACGCTCTCTGGCGACGACTATATCTGGTCTTGGCCCGCACTGGGCGGCGGACAGAGCATGCAGGTGATTATCTATCGCAACGGAACACTGGCTGGCAGCGAGACCGTCTCGGGCACCAGCTACACCCATGCCAATATCCCCACCAACGTGGCTTACGAGTACGTCTTCAAGGTTACCGACGGCACTAACCTCTCGCAGGGAGTCGTCAAAAAGTACATCCGCGAGGGTGCCACCAGCATCACTGGTGTGCAGATGCGCCAGATCGACAAGACGGGCGGCTACGATGCCCTCGTGGAGTGGAACAAGGCTGCCGATGCCGACAATATCAAGTTTACTGCCACCAACGGCAAGCAGACCATCAACGAGACACTTCCCGGCACAGCCACCAGCTACACCATTCCTAATGTGCAGACGGGTGACACCTGGAACGTGACCGTCGTTGCCGTGAACAGCAAGGGTACATCGACCGCTACCAGCTCATCGCTGCGTATTGGTAAGACCGCTATCGGATTCCTCTCAGTCTATCCGACTCCCGAGGAGCTCATCGCCAATGGTGATGACGACGAGGCTTCTGCCTGGTTGTGGCTCCACGACACTTATCCCTCAGCCCAGTATGTCTACTTCGGCAACATCACCAGCGCTGCCGACCTCGATCCCTTCCGTGTGCTCTTCTGGCTGCGCGACGTCGAGGATGTAGGCGAGGACGTTATCTGGGGCATCCCGCAGGTTGTGGCTGATGTCACACCGGCTATCCGTCAGTGGTACAAGGACGGCGGCAGCATCCTCCTTTGGAGCCATGCCACAACTTATGTAGGCCACCTCGGTCGTCTCGACCTCGATATGCTCAAGGGCAACGACCATAGCTTCAACAGTTTCCACGGTGGTATCAACAACGACACATGGGCCATGGCTGTAGAGCTTAACCCCGACCATAAGTTCAAGAAAGACCACTCGTCGCACCCCATCTTCAAGGGACTGGAGGTAAGAACCACCAACGACACGAAGCTCATCAACTTCAAAGGTCCGGGTTGGACGGAAGACCACAACTGTCTGTTCTTCAACATTCCTTGGGTACTTACCGGCATCGGCAACCAGGAAGAGGCTTGCTACACCAAGACTACCGAGACCTTCGGCATCTATCCGCTCGGCACATGGGACAGCCAGATATGGTGGGTCAGCCAGCTGAACGTATGGGAGGCCCAGCAGGGCAACACCGACTTCAAGGGCACCATCCTCTGCATTGGTAACGGCGGCTGCGAGTTCTCGATGAAGAACCTCGACGGCACACCCGACAAGAGCGCACACCCGAAGAACAATATCTATCAGGAGAATGTGCTCACGCTCGCCAAGAACTCACTGGAATACCTGAAGACCCGTTAAGGTCAGATGTGAAAGGATAGTAATAAAAACCAAAAAATGATTGCTTTTATGAAGAGAAATAAGTTTATGGGATGGGTGAGCTGCTGTTTGGCAGCCACCGCCATCCTCTTCGCCTCCTGCTCGAAGGACGACCTGGGACTGCAGTACAACGCCCTCATCGACGATCCACAGTCTGAGGAGCCCACCGATCCCGACACACCCGTCACACCTCCGTCGTCGGGCTACAAGGAGCAGTATCGCCCGCAGATTCACTTCACTCCTGCTCAGAACTGGATGAACGACCCCAACGGCATGGTCTATGTCGACGGCACCTACCATCTGTTTTATCAGTACAACCCGCAGGGCAACTCATGGGGTAACATGTCTTGGGGACACGCCACGTCGCCCGACATGATCACCTGGACTGAGCAGCCCGTAGCCATGCTGCGCGACGAGCTCGGCGATGTGTTCTCAGGCTCAGCCGTTATAGACAAGAACAATACCGCAGGCTTCGGACAGAATGCCATGGTGGCCATCTATACCGCCAGCGGCGAGCGCCAGCAGCAGGCAGTAGCCTATTCCACCGACGGTGGCAAGAGCTTCACCCGCTACAACGGCAACCCCGTCATTGCCAACACCTCGATGCCCGACTTCCGTGACCCGAAAGTGTTCTGGCATGAGGGCACCAAGCGCTGGATCATGGCGCTGGCCAAGGGCTGGGACTATTCAGCAGAGTTCTGGGGTTCCAGCGACCTGAAGAACTGGACCCGTCTGAGTGAGTTCCGCATCGACCGCATCGGCTGCAACCGTGGCCAGTGGGAGTGTCCCGACCTCATCCCCTTCGGCAACAAGTGGGTGCTCATCATCAGCGTCAACCCCGGTGGTCCTGTGCTGGGCTCAGGCACCATGTATTTCGTGGGTAACTTCGACGGCACCACCTTCACCGCCGATAACCTCGACTATCCCCTGTGGCTCGACTATGGCATGGACAACTATGCCGGCGTCACATGGTCGAATACCGGCGACCGCAAGATGTACATCGGCTGGATGAACAACTGGAGCTATGCCGGCGACGTGCCTTGCTCACCGTGGCGCTCCGCCATGACCCTGCCCCGCGAGCTGAAGCTGGGCGAATACAATGGCAAGCCCCTGCTTTGTTCTACTGTTGTCAAGGAGATTGACGGCATTGCCGAGTCGTGGCAGAACGTAAGTGGTAACTTTGCCGCCGGTGATGCCTATCAGCTGCGCGTCACCGTGGCCCTCGACCAGAACACCACCATCACCCTGTCCAACGGCACAGGCGAGAAATATGAGATGGAAGTACTGGCTATGGAGCGCAAGTTACTTGCCCGCCGCTCAGGTCAGACCGGAAACAAGGACTTCAACGGTTCCTTCTCCATCCCCTCCATGCAGGCCCCGTTGTGTGTGACCGGCAACAGCGTGACCCTCGACATCTTTGTCGACCAGTCGTCTGTTGAGGTGTTCACCCAGGATGGCACCATGGCGATGACCAATCTGGTATTCCCCTCGGGCATCTACAACCAGTTGTCTGTCGAGGGTGCGGCCGCCGAGTGCCAGGTACGTCAGCTGAAGCGCATTTGGAAATAATGGTTAGTTATATGTTAGTTCGGTTTTTAGTATTTTATTTAGGGTACTAAGTAAAAGATTGATGCGGTATGGGGGTTGCAGCGATTGCACGCCCCCATATTTTTTTATTGAGGTGCATCTTCTATTCATACTAAGACGCATTATCCCCTCTGTTGAGATGCGTTGTTTACTTCTATACATATAAAGCGTTCATTTTCAGTTTTTGCATATAAAAATACGTTCATTGAGCGAAAATTTGTTGCAATGAACGTTTTTTCTTAGTTTATGTATCATAATTACAAGAGTTATTGGCAGGAAAAAGGTATATTTGCAGCAAATTTATTACAACTTAAACAATATTAGCATGAAGAAACTATTGATGACACTGATGGCTCTGATGATGCTCACCACGGTCGAGGCACAGGTTGTACCGAAGGTGCTGGGTGAGAAGCATGCCATGATGCGTGTTGGTGATTCCAAGTATGTGCTGCTGCCTGTGCAGGAGACAGAAGAGATTGCGGCTATTGCCGTGCTTGATGCCCGTAACGAGATGGTGCAACGGCTGAATGTGAAGCTGGCTGTTGACCGTGTGGACTACTGGGTGCCCTACGAGCTGAAGGGCGCACGGCTTTTCGACATTGAGTTCCATGGCGACCGCAGACAGAAGGGTGCCGTGGGCGAGTTTGTTTGTTGGAAGGAAGTGAAGTTCTCCGACACATTCGACACCACCAACCGCGAGCGTTTCCGTCCGCTCTACCATCACACGCCGCTCTACGGCTGGATGAACGACCCCAACGGTATGTTCTATAAGGATGGTGTGTGGCATCTGTACTATCAGTATAACCCCTACGGCTCGCAATGGGAGAATATGACGTGGGCGCACAGCACGTCGCGCGACCTCATCCACTGGGAGGCACAGCCGCTGGCCCTGGAGGCTGACTGGCTGGGCTCGATCTTCAGCGGATCATGCATCACGAACGGTTCTGACGTGGTGGCTTTCTACACTTCGGCAGGTATGCACCAGACGCAGTCGATGGCCATCTCGAAGGATAACGGACGCACATTTAAGAAATATGAGGGCAACCCGATTGTCACATCTGACAAGCCCGACTTCCGCGACCCGAACGTGTTCTGGTATGAGGGCACAAAGCGCTGGGTGATGATTCTGGCTGTGGGTCAGGAGATGCAGATTTATTCTTCTGCCGACCTGAAAGACTGGAAGTACGAGTCGTCGTTCGGCCAGGAATACGGTAACCACGGTGGTGTGTGGGAGTGCCCTGACCTGTTCAAGATTGACGGGAAGTGGGTGCTGCTCTGCAACATCAACCCCGGTGGCCCCTTCGGTGGTAGTGCCACACAGTACTTCGTAGGTCAGTTTGACGGACATAAGTTCACTTGCGAGTCGATGCCGAAGGTAACGAAGTGGATGGACTATGGCAAGGACCACTATGCTACAGTATCTTTCTACAACGCTCCTGACAACCGCCGCGTGGTGCTGGCATGGATGTCGAACTGGCAGTATGCCAACCAGGTGCCGACGAAGCAGTTCCGCTCTGCCAACAGTATTCCCCGCGATCTGGGACTGTTCACACACGGTGAGGAGACCTACGTGAGCGTGGTTCCCTCGAAGGAGATGCTCGCCGTACGCGGTGCCAAGGTGAAGAAGCCGACAGAGGCCTGCGAGATTGTGGTCGACATGAAGGGACAGTCGGAGATTGTGCTCTCGAACATGAAGGGCGAGCGCGTGGTGATGACTTACGACGCTGCCAAGCAGACCTTTGCCATGGACCGCACCAAGAGCGGTGACGTGGGCTTCAGCGAGGCATTCCCCTGCGTGACAACAGCCCCGACCTACGGCAACGTGAAGCAACTGCGCATCTTTGTTGACCGCTGCAGCATCGAGGTGTTCGACGCCGAGGGTAAGATGGCCATGACCAACCTTGTGTTCCCGTCGGAACCGTATAACACAATCAAGGTGAAGGGCGGCAAAGCAACCATTTACGAAATCAAATAATAAAAAAATATGGGAAATCAAAACAAATCGATTTATCTGATCCCGGTGATGCTCTGCTTCTTCTGCATGGGCTTCGTGGATCTCGTGGGCATTGCCTCCAACTATGTGAAGGAAGACCTGGGGCTGACAGACTCTGTGGCTAACGTGTTCCCGTCTCTGGTGTTCTTCTGGTTCCTCATCTTCAGCGTTCCCACGGGCATGCTGATGAACAAGATCGGCCGTAAGAAGACCGTGCTGCTGTCGCTGGTGGTGACCGTCGTGTCGCTGCTGCTGCCGCTCTTCGGTGAGAGTTTCGGCATCATGCTGGTAGCCTTCTCGCTGCTGGGTATCGGTAACGCTCTGATGCAGACATCGCTGAACCCGCTGGTATCGACCGTGATGGGTGGCGGAAACCTCGCATCGACTCTGACCTTCGGACAGTTTGTGAAGGCCATTGCCTCATTCTCGGCTCCTTATTTCGCCATGTGGGGTGCCACGAAGATGATTCCCGAGTTCGGTTACGACTGGCGCGTGCTGTTCGGCATCTTCTTCGTCGTGGGTGTGCTCTCTACGATTCTGCTCTTTGTGACTCCCATTGAGGAAGCTCCTATCGAGGGCAAGCCCTCTACATTCGTGGAGTGCTTCAAGCTGCTGGGTACGCCCATCGTGCTGCTGTCGTTCCTCGGCATCATGTGCCACGTGGGTATCGACGTAGGTACAAACACCACGGCTCCGAAGATTCTGATGGAGCGTCTGGGGATGACGCTGAACGAGGCTGCCTTCGCCACATCGCTCTATTTCATCTTCCGTACCATCGGCTGTCTGACAGGCTCGTTCTTCCTGCGTGTGCTGAAGATGCGTACATTCTTCATCATCAGCGTGGTGATGATGGCTCTGTCGATGTGCGGACTGTTTGTAGGAACAGAGAAATGGATACTCTATACCGCTATCGCATTGGTGGGCTATGGAAACTCGAACGTGTTCTCGATGTGCTTCGCCACAGCCTTGGAGTCGATGCCCGAGAAACAGAACGAGGTGTCGGGCCTGATGATTATGGGTCTCTTCGGTGGAACCGTATTCCCACTCCTGATGGGTCTGTTGAGCGACGCTATGGGACAGGCCGGTGCCGTGCTGGTAATGGCTGTGGGTGTGATTTATCTCTTTACTTATATTAAACAACTAAAAACCGCATAAAACCATGAATCAGAATCGTTATGTAGTAGGACTCGGAGAAGTCCTGTGGGATGTACTTCCCGAAGGTAAGAAACTGGGTGGCGCACCCGCCAACTTCGCCTATCATGCCGGACAGTTCCTCGGCATGGACAACACCATCGCCGTGAGCGCTCTGGGTGAGGACAAACTGGCCGACGAGACCATCGACGCCCTCAAGGAGCACGGTCTGAACGACCTGCTGCCCCGTGTACCCTATCCAACAGGTACCGTGCAGGTGCAGCTCGACGATCAGGGTATTCCCACATACGACATCAAGGAGAACGTGGCATGGGACAATATCCCCTTCGATGATGACATTGCCGCCATCGCCCGTAACTGCCGCGCCGTATGCTTCGGTTCATTGGCTCAGCGCAACGTAGTGAGCCGCGAGACCATTCAGAAGTTCCTCGATGCCACACCCGAGGACTGTCTGAAAATCTTCGACATCAACCTGCGTCAGCAGTTCTACACCCAGGAGGTGATCCGCGAGTCGCTGCAGCGTTGCAACATCCTCAAGATCAACGACGAGGAGCTGGTATTGATTGGCAGAATGTTCGGCTATCCCGGTCTCGACATCGAGAACAAGTGCTGGCTCATCCTCGGTAAGTACAACCTCGACATGCTTGTGCTGACCTGCGGTATCAACGGAAGCTATGTATTCACACCAGGCAACGTATCGTTCCAGGATACTCCAAAGGTGAAGGTGGCCGACACAGTGGGTGCAGGCGACTCGTTCACAGGCTCGTTCGTAGGCTCTATCCTCAACGGAAAGTCGGTTCCCGAGGCTCATCGTACAGCTGTTCAGGTGTCTGCCTATGTGTGCACACAGAATGGCGCTATGCCTACTTATCCTGATGAACTGCTCAGATAAAAGAGAAAGCAACATATATGATAAACGCCGGAACACCGATTGTGTGTTCTGGCGTTTTTTTCAGTTAACAGTTATGAGTGAATAGTGAAGGGAGAAATGCTGCGGGGCAGCAGGTGATGAAGTTCATTCCCCTGCGACTCCTTGTACTTCCCTGACGTTAACGGATTGTTTGCGTCGTTTACAGATTGCTAGCGTCATCCCCGAAGGCTGCTCTGGCGCCGTAGAGGGACTTCCGGCCGGGCTGGAGAGTATCGTGGAAAATTGTTTCTGCAAGATAAGCCAATTGGCCCTTGTTACCCCACTTTTGCAACAAGAATGGCCATTTGCCGCAAAATTCCTTCCAGTTTTCGTCAAATTACTGTTTTTTTGTGTGGCACAAATGTGCGCCAAGTAGAGAGGGAAAATATCGGAAAAAGAGGGTTTTGCACTTTTTTGAGGCCTAAAAGAGCAGTTTTTGATGAATCTTTGCCCTTCAAGGTTAAGCATTTTAGGCGAAATGAACATGGTAAAAATATGTTATGTTCTGATAATCAGCCAGTTGCGTTAAACATCTGCAGATTAGCGTTTCAGCGTTTCAGCGTTTCAGTAGGGGGTATTTGGGGGTTCATATTCACCTCCTTATAATATTATATATATAATTAATTGATTATTAATTAGTTATATATTATATAAAAGATGAAACAATACCTTTTTTACCATTGAAATGCCTGAAACGCTGAAACGCTGAAACAACCCGGCCAGCGAAAGAACCTTACTCTTCTACAAGGCCCTCGGGCGCCCGGATGATTTCGTTGCACACGGTGATGGCATATCCTTCCACGTTAAGGCCGGCATCCATCTGCAAATTCTTGAAAAGGAGCCTGATATTGCCGTCGTTTCTACGTGTGAGCGAGGTGTGCTCGCCATGTAGAAGAAGGAAGTCGAATGATATAAAAATAAGGGAAAAAGACGACAAAGGAACGATAGAGGTAGGCGGATTGGTATGAGTCTCTTATAAATAAAAGCAAAATAGTATAAATAATAAACAAAATAATATCATCTTTTATAATTTTTTTTACTTATCTTTGCGGCGGATATTTTGCGATATTCCACACTATATAGCCTAAAATTGACGACAAAAAACCAAATATACTAACATAAAACGACAACAAAATGAGCAAAAACAATCCGCCTTAAGTTGCCGATCTAGAGAGAGTTCCGACCTTCTTGGAAGGAGAGCAACAGATTATTAGAAAAAGCAAACAAAACTAAGCGCTGGGTCACCAGTGCCATTAACCTAAACAAAAAATGTATGAATTCTAAATGCTGTAAACTAACATTGCTTGCAGGTATATGCTCGCTCGCCATGCTGAGTTATTCGCCTGACACTTACGCTGCCAGAGGCAACAACATGCCCATGGCTGTGCAACAAGCTAAGAAGATCACGGGTACCGTATCGGACCCCATGGGGCCGATTATTGGTGCCACAGTAAAAGTGAAGGGCACTCAGAATGCCACCGTTACCGATATGAACGGAAACTTCACGCTGGACGCCCCACAGGGAGCAACGCTCCAGATCTCTTATATCGGTTTTGTGACCCGTGAAATCAAAGTGGGCGCACAGTCGAATTATGATATCACATTACAAGAAGATAACAACAGTCTGGATGAGGTTGTTGTGGTGGGTTACGGTACGATGAAGAAGAGCGACCTCTCGGGTGCTTCTACGTCTATCGGCGAACAAGCGCTGAAAGGTTCGGTCATCACCTCACTCGACCAGTCGCTTCAAGGCCGCGCCACGGGTGTGACAGCCGTCACCACATCAGGTGCTCCTGGCTCGTCATCATCCATTCGCGTGCGTGGTATCGGTTCTATCAATGCCAATCAGGAGCCTCTCTACGTCATCGACGGTGTGATTGTTCAGTCGGGCGGTCAGTCGGGTGCCGACTATGGTCTTGGCGACCGTCTGGGTAACGGTAAGGTTTCGACCATCTCGCCGCTGTCAACCCTCAACCCCAGCGATATCGTGTCGATGGAGATTCTGAAGGATGCCTCGGCAACCGCCATTTATGGTGCCCAGGGCGCCAACGGTGTGGTGCTCATCACCACCAAGCGCGGTAAGGCTGGCGAAGCTAAGTTCAGCTACGATGGCACGCTTTCGGTAAACCGCCAGATGAAGCGCCTCGACATGATGAACCTGCGCGAGTATGCCGAATATTATAAAGACTTTGTAGACAACGGATGGATTGTTGCCAGTCAGGCCAACGCCAACTACTCTGACCCCTCTATCCTCGGTAA
>JAEEXN010000143.1 GCA_016291595.1 Prevotella sp. | reverse complement strand
TACGCATTTTTTCCGAACCGGCAAACTTTTTCAAGGGAAAATTTCATATTTAACAAAAATTTATACGGAGAATTGACATGAGTCAAGACATACTCATATTTACACCTTATTATATTATATAAAAGAATAAAAAAACAGAGAAAGTGACGAGAATTGTAAAAATGATCTTTATAAGCGTATTCAATTCATAGTGAATGATGGAATATCAGTAATCAACATTTCGGAAGAGACATAAAAAATGCCTCGCTTTTGAGATAGCGAAGCATTTTTTGACAGACAATCCATTAAAGTTTTGTTTCTGGCACCACCTGACCATCGAGGAGGTTGATGATGCGCTGGGCATAACCGGCATCGCGTTCAGAGTGAGTCACCATAACGACTGTTGTTCCTTCCTGGTTCAGTTGAGTGAGCAGTTGCATCACCTCTATGCCGTTCTTCGAGTCGAGGTTACCGGTGGGCTCATCGGCAAGAATCAGTTTAGGATTCATCACCACGGCACGGGCTATAGCCACACGCTGCTGCTGACCGCCAGAGAGCTGTTGGGGGAAGTGGTGTGCGCGATGCGAGATGGCCATACGGCGCAATACCTCTTCTACCCTCGCTTTGCGTTCCTTCTTAGGCACGCCCAGATAGGTTAATGGCAACTCAACATTCTCTTCTACATTCAACTCGTCAATCAGATTAAAACTTTGGAACACAAAGCCAATTTGCCCCTTGCGAACCTTCGTGCGCTGACTCTCCTTCAGCTTACCCACTTCCTCGCCATCGAGCCAATACCGCCCGCTGGTGGGGTTGTCGAGCAAACCCAGTATGTTTAATAAGGTAGACTTGCCACAGCCCGACGGTCCCATGATGGCCACGAACTCTCCTTTCTTCACTTCGAGCGACACACCGCCCAATGCTACGGTTTCCACCTCTTCAGTGCGGAACACCTTCTGAATGTTTTCAAGCTTAATCATATTCTTTTCAATTAAATGTTATTATTCTGTCTTTAGATAGTCTATGGGATTATTATTTGCCACCCGCCGTGTCTGCAGGTAAGCCACAATGCCGATGATGAGCAGCACCAAGATGGCATCTGCGGCAAACACGTACCACAGCAGCGGAATCTTGTCTGCAAACTGTTCCATCAGCAGTCTGCTGAAGTACCAACCCAAAGCCACGCCAATGACAACGGATGGAAACGCGATAAAAGCAATGCTGCGCAGGAAGAGTGATTGCAGTTCCTTCATCGAGGCACCCATTACCTTGCGGATGGCCAGTTCACGGGAGCGTCGCTGCACCTCGTCGCGCACATAGCCAATCAGCCCGATGAGGGTGATGAGCAGCGAGGCCAGGCAACCTATCAGGATCATGTCGCGGGTGTGGCGCGTGTCGTTGTAGCAGGTCGCCAGTTCTGCGGCGTATGGCTTCACGCACAAGTCTGCATCAGGATAGAAACGGTCGCACAACTGCTGGACAGCCTGAAGATTGTCGGATGTCATGTCTTGCAATTTAATCATGATGTAGTGCGTAAAGACATTGCCGTTGGCCACCATCATGGGACGCTCTTCGCGAGAAATGAGCGAGCCCAGCATGAAGCTTTTCACAACGCCTACAACAGTGAAGGGATATTCGTCGCCTACCGAGGAATTGACGAACTGCCGGCCAATGACATCGTCGATGCCCGCCACCTCCTTCATCATCTGTGCAAACCGTTCGTCTACCAGCATCTCTTGCATCCAGCCGGAATGCTCCACCCGTTTGAAATCCCTGCCACGCACTATCTCAAGGCCCATCGTCTCCACCAGCCCTTCCTCTGCAAAAAACAGGTTGGCACAATTGAACAACTCCTGCGGGTTCCCTGGCACGAGCACGTTGTCGCCATTCTGCCGCTCGCAGAAGAGCGAATAGGAAGCTGCCGTCTTTTCAACACAGGGCAGGCGCTCTATCTCACGGGCCAAGGAATAGATGGAGTCGCCATGCAGGGCACTCACGTTGACGTAAGCCACCCGGTCGTATTGATAGCCCGTATCTTTTGACAGCATATAGTCGTACTGTCGATAGATGGTAGAGAGCACACAGAGCAGCATCGTCGAAAGCACAAACTGGAAAGCAAGCAGCGACAACTTCCATAGTCGCTTGCTCTCTGAGTAGAGCCGGTAGGCGTAAGTGAGCGGAATTCGCGAATAGATGCCCCCGGGCAAGATGCCACAGCACAACAATACAATGAGACATACAACTGTCAGCACCACGAAGGTCTGCTGGGAGAAGAGTGTCGTAATGCCAACACCCATCAACTCGCTAATCCAATCCTTTCCGGCCATGAGCAGCAACACCATCATTGCCAAAGCCACTACGAGATGGATGCAGGCTTCCTTTAGTGTCATCATATAGATATCGCGCCGTGGGGCACCTAACACTTTGCGGAGTGCCACCTGACGAGCACGGTTCACCAAGAGGCTGATGACAACAAGAATATAGTTCATCACCGCCGTGAAGAGCATCACGAGTGCCACTACTGAGAGGATGATGCAGGTGGTACGTACTGTGGTGTCCTTCATCCGCTGGCCGGCAACACTCACCAGTTCGCAGCCAGCATCGGTGTAGCCCATTTGTTTCAGGTCGTCCCAAGGCAGGATGCGCTGCAGCAACTGCTTGATTTCGCCTCGCACCTTATCCATGTCAGCATCGGGGTGCATACGGACATACGAATGATAGCGGTCGTTGCCCATCAGGTTTTCCGTGCCGTCCCAAGCGTAAGTGCCCAGGGAGGGTATCGACATCAGGATGTCGTAGCGGGAGCATCTGGAGTTTTCGGTATAGTTATCAAACACGCCACCAATGGTCATCGGCTTCATCGGAGCAGAGGCAAAGCAGAAAGTCTGCCCAACCACCTCCCCGCCTATTTTCTCGCTCAGACGCCGGCTAATCATGCATTGTCCAGCTGTGGAGAGGACACGCTTAGCATCGCCCTGCAAGACATTTGTAGAAAAGATATCGAAGAAACAAGAATCTGCAAAAATAGCCTCTTCAAAGAAGTGCCGTTGGCCGTTCTCAAGCGTCAGTTTCTCTTCGCTGAACTGGCCTGTATAGCGCGTGGCAGTCTGAATTTCGGGAATTTCCCGTGCCAACGCGGGGGCAATGCCTCCCGAAGTGGCACCATAATGTTGCGGCTCCTGGCCTTTGCGTTGGAATGTTTCTTGCAACTCATACACATGTTCTTTGTCCACGATGCAGCAGTCGTAGTTCCTCTCCAACTGCACCTTGGCTATCAGCACCAGTCCGACGGTTAGTCCGATGGCTAAAGAAAGGATTTTGATGAAGGTTCCCTGACCTTTTCTGATGATATTCATGACTCCATGTATTTATTCTGTCTTAATACTGTTGATCGGATTCTCATTTGCAGCGCGCCAACTCTGTATGATGACGGTGGCAAGAGTGACGATGCCGATGGCGAGAAATGCCAGCGGGAAGAGCCACCAATAGATGGGTGTGTGCTCAGCGAAACCTTGGAGCCACTGATCGCCGATGTACCAAGCAAGTGGGGCCGCAATGATGAAACTACCGATGAGCAGCCCGACATAGCGATGACAGAGTAGGCGAAGCACCTCGGAGGTGGTGGATCCAAAGACCTTGCGGATGCCAATCTCCTTGCGGCGGTACTCCGTCTCGAACATCGTCATACAGAAGACGCCTATCAGGGTGATGATGAGACAGATGACCGAGAACACCATCACCTGACGAATAAAGCGAAACTCCTCTTGGTAAGTATCCTCCAGTTGCTGATTGAGGAATTTCACATCCGGTTCATGCTTGGCACCTAACTTCATACAGATGTCCTTGATTCTCTGTCGCATCGCAACCTTGTCGACACCTGCTGCCACACGGACATTCATCACACCAAGATTGTTGGTCCATCCGTTGCTTATATACTTCTCGCCATATACCAGGAAGACCATAGGTGAGTCATTATTGTCGACACGGGTAGAGGCGAAGCGTACGTTGCGACAAACGCCAACAACGGTCATTTCCATATCTTCATCAAGCAACTTCTTGTCCATCTCCACCCAGTCCCAT
>JAEEXN010000054.1 GCA_016291595.1 Prevotella sp. | reverse complement strand
ATAAAGAATGTGCAGAAACCCGCAGCCAGCGACATCAGCGCAACGAATAATCGTCCGGAAATGCGACTCTTCAATTCCCAGCTTCAGTTGGCAAACGCCCAGGAGAAAGCGCTCAATGCGGCGCTGATGCCGAGACTCAGTGTCTTTGCACAAGGTTATTATGGCTATCCTGGCTATAATATGTTTGAGGATATGATGAGGCACGACTGGAGCCTGAACGGTATGATTGGTGCCCGCTTAACTTGGAATATCGGCGCACTATACACGCGCAAGAACGATAAGGCGAAAATCCAGTTGCAGCGCGATCTGACGGAGAACAGTCGCGAGGTGTTCCTTTTTAATTCCAATCTTGAGCAGATTCAGCAGAACGAAAATATCGCCCGATATAAAAAACTGATGGCTGACGACCATGAGATTATCAGTCTGCGTTCGTCGGTTCGTAAGGCAGCAGAGTCGAAACTCTCTCATGGAATTATCGATGTGAATGACTTGGTACGGGAGATCAATCAGGAAAATGCTGCCAAGGTGCAGCTTTCGATGCATGAGATAGAGATGCTGAAACAGATTTATGATTATAAATTCACAACAGGCGGAAAGTAGAAATGAAAAAACAATAAGGTTATGAAAAAGAATAAGAATCAATCAGTAAATGGCGTTGTAAAAGGTCTTACGGCTCTTTCCTTTCTTTCTCTTTTGCCCTTATTTGTGGCATGCGGAAACAAAGATAAGGCATATGATGCCACGGGCACATTTGAGGCAACAGAAATAACCATTTCGGCAAAGTCGACAGGTGAGCTGAAAGTTTTCAACGTCGCTGAGGGACAAGCAATTGAGAATGGAAAGGTCGTAGGCCGTATTGATGCTTATCAGCTTCAGATGACGCACGAACAGTTGGAGGCACAGAAAAGACAGTTGTCCTCATCCAGAAACGCAACCAACAGCCGGCAGTTGGATCTTGAGAAGCAACTATCCTCCATCAATCAGCAGATTGCCAATGCTCAGCATGAGCGCCAGCGCTTTACAGAGTTGGTAAACGACGGGGCCGTGCCACGTAAACAGCTCGATGATATCAATTATCAGATTAAGGTGCTGGAGCGTCAGCGCGATGCTACCCGTGACCAGATTCGTAGTAACAATGCCAGTTTAGCAGAGCAGAGTAAAGGCATTGGTGCACAGATTGATGGCATTGATGCGCAAAAGCGCCAGATAGCAGACCAGATAGCCAATACTGAGATAAAGGCTCCACTAAATGGCACCGTGTTGGAGAAGTATGTTGAGCAGGGCGAGTTTGTTACCACGGGCAAACCACTCTTCAAGATTGCCGACACACAAAACATGTATATGCGTGCTTATGTCACATCCGCCCAGCTTCAGAACATCAAGGTTGGACAGAAAGTAAAGGTGTTTGCCGACTATGGCGACGGGAAGAGGAAAGAGTATGATGGTACGGTTTCCTGGATTTCGAGCCGTAGCGAGTTCACTCCCAAAACCATTCTTACTGATGATGAGCGTGCCGATTTGGTATATGCTGTCAAGGTGGCTGTCAAGAACGACGGTTATGTAAAGATCGGCATGTACGGCGAGGTGAAGTTTTAGTCCTATAGATAGTAGTTATGAATGCCATTGAGGTTAAGAATGTCAGCAAGTCTTACGGCAAGGTAAAGGCACTCGACGATGTGTCCTTCACCGTCGGACGCGGCGAGGTGTTCGGTCTGATAGGTCCTGACGGTGCGGGCAAGACTTCGATGTATCGTATACTCTGCTCGTTGCTGCTACCGGAAACAGGAACAGCCAGTGTTGACGGCTTCGATGTGGTGAGCCAGATGGCCGAGATCCGCAAGCGTGTAGGCTATATGCCCGGCAAGTTCTCGCTTTATCAGGACCTGACCGTTGAGGAGAATCTGAAATTCTTCGCCACGCTGTTCGGCACTACCGTGGAAGAGGGCTATGACAGCATCAAGGCTATTTATTCGCAGATTGAGCGTTTCAAGGACCGTCGAGCAGGAGCCTTGTCGGGGGGAATGAAGCAGAAACTGGCATTGAGTTGCGCGTTGATTCACTCGCCCAGTGTGCTTTTTCTCGATGAGCCTACGACAGGTGTTGACCCTGTGAGCCGCAAGGAGTTTTGGGAGATGCTCTCGATGCTGAAGGAACGGGGCATTACCATCGTTGCCTCCACACCCTATCTTGATGAAGTACGCCGCTGCGAAAGGGTAGCCTTTCTGGATCATGGAAAGATTCGTGGTATCGGTGCTCCCGAACGTATCCTCACCGACTTTGCCGATATCTTCAATCCACCGGGCATCGAGCATGAGAAAACGACTGCGACGGGCAACGAGAATGTGATAGAGGTTGAGCACTTGGTGAAAGCCTTTGGCTCTTTCCATGCTGTCGACGATATCTCGTTTACCGTGAAGAAGGGAGAGATCTTTGGTTTTCTCGGTGCCAATGGTGCCGGAAAGACTACAGCCATGCACATGCTGACGGGCTTGAACCAGCCGACAAGTGGCACGGGCCGTGTCGTGGGCTACGATATCCGAACCGAATACGAGCAGATCAAGAAGCACATTGGATACATGAGTCAGAAATTCTCGCTCTATGAGGATCTGACAGTTGCAGAGAATATCCGCCTTTTTGCAGGTATCTACGGCATGAACGACAAGGAGATTGCGCGAAAGACCGATGAACTGTTGGAACGACTGCATTTTGCGGACCACAAAAACACACTTGTCGCCTCATTGCCATTGGGCTGGAAACAGAAGCTGGCGTTCTCGGTATCCATTTTCCATGAGCCTGGAATCGTGTTCCTTGATGAGCCGACGGGTGGAGTAGACCCTGCTACTCGGCGTCAGTTTTGGGAGCTTATCTACGATGCAGCCGAACGAGGAATCACCGTCTTCGTGACGACCCATTACATGGATGAGGCCGAATATTGCGACCGAATCTCTATTATGGTAGATGGAAAAATCAAGGCCATGGGTACACCTGAGGAGTTGAAGAAAGAATTCAACCAACCCGACATGGACCATGTGTTTACTTACTTGGCGCGGAAGGCGACCCGCAGCAGCGACTGATTTAGACAAAGAAGCAAATCCGGGAAAGGAAATGAAACAGTTCTTATCATTTATACTCAAGGAAACCAAGCACATCCTGCGTGATAAACGTACGATGCTCATTCTTTTTGGTATGCCTGTCGTGCTGATGTTCATCTTTGGTTTTGCCATTACTACCGATGTGAGAAATGTACGCACGGTGGTGGTAACCTCTCAGATGGACCATCTCACCCAGCAGGCCGTAGAGCGTCTTGCTGCTTCCGAATACTTCACTCTTGTTGCAACGGTAGCTACGCCTCAGGATGCTGAGCACATGATCCGCAATCAGAAAGCCGATCTTGCCGTGGTGTTTGCCAATGATTTTGCAAGCAAGAAGAGTGGACTGCAGTTTGTTGTCGATGGTGCCGACCCCAATATGTCGCAGCAGTGGACGAGCTATGCCCAAGGTGTTATCACAAATATGCAGGGCGGTTTGGTCAATACGAAGATGCTCTACAATCCTCAGATGCGTTCGGCTTACAATTTTGTGCCTGCTATCATGGGTATGTTGCTGATGCTCATCTGTGCCATGATGACCAGTATCAGTGTGGTCCGGGAGAAGGAGAGAGGCACTATGGAGGTGCTGCTTGTCTCCCCTGTAAGGCCACTGATGGTGATTGTCGCTAAGGCTGTACCCTATTTGGTGCTTGCCTTTGGGATTCTTGTCATCATCTTGCTGATGGCCCGCTTTGTGTTGGGCGTACCTCTGGAAGGCTCGCTGTTCTGGATTATCGCTGTCTCTACCTTATATATATTGCTGGCCCTTTCGTTGGGACTGCTCATCTCGAATATAGCACAGACACAGCTCGTGGCTCTTCTGATGTCGGCCATGATACTGCTGATGCCTGTGGTGATGCTCTCGGGCATGTTATTCCCTGTGGAGTCGATGCCAAAGATACTGCAATGGATATCTGCCATTGTGCCTCCTCGTTATTATATTCAGGCTATGCGCAAACTGATGATCATGGGTGTAGGCATCGGTGACGTGATGCATGAGGTGGTTGTTCTTTTGGTTATGACCGTCTTTTTCCTGACAATAGCATTGAAGAAGTTCAACACCCGTTTGGAGTAATTACCTATAGTCAATTTCAATATGATTAAATATCTCATTCAAAAAGAGTTCACGCAGATTCGGCGAAACTCGTTTCTGCCCAAGCTCATCGTCATGTTCCCCATCGTCATTATGTGCGTGATGCCGTGGGTGATGAGCATGGAGGTGAAGAATATTGTGGTTGATGTAGTTGATAATGACCGTTCTCAGCTTTCCCAGCAGCTTGTCCACAGCGTTGAGGCCTCCAACTATTTTATCTTTAATGGTCAGAAACCCAGCTATGAGGCAGCACTCGCTGAGATAGAGAAGGGTAGGGCCGACGTGGTACTGGTGATACCTCAGGGCTATAGCAAAGATATGGCGAGAGGGCTGCAACCGCAGGTGCTCATTGCCGCTAATGCCGTTAATGGAACGAAAGGCTCGATGGGCGGTGCTTATCTCTCACAGATAGTAACATCGAAAGTAATGCCCTCCGCCGCCACTCTTCAATCAAAAATATCGACATTGGTGCTTTACAATAAGAATCAGAACTATAAACTGTTCATGATTCCTGCTCTTTTTGCCATTGTGATGATGCTGATGACAGGTTTCCTGCCCACACTCAACATCGTGGGTGAGAAAGAGGCTGGCACCATCGAGCAGATCAATGTGACGCCGGTCTCGAAGTGGGCGTTCATCTTGGCAAAACTGATTCCTTACTGGCTGATAGCTCTCTTTGTGATTACGGTATGTCTGTTGCTGGCATGGCTCGTCTATGGCATCACGCCCGCCGGCTCTGTTGTGCTCGTCTATCTGCTCGCTATGCTGCTGGCATTGTTTTTCTCTTCGTTCGGGCTTATCGTCTCCAATTACAGCGACACGATGCAGCAGGCCATCTTTGTCATGTGGTTTTTCGTGGTATTGATTCTGCTGCTCTCAGGTCTTTTCACTCCTACACGCTCTATGCCGTCGTTGGCCTACCTGACAACCTATATCAACCCCATGCACTACTTCATCGATGCCATTCGTACCGTCTTTATTCGTGGTGGCAATTTCCAAAGCATAGCTCATCAGGTGTTTGCCTTATTAGGCATTGGCCTCTTCATGGGTGGCTGGGCAGTGCAGAGCTATAAGAAAAACAGCTGACATGGAAACAGACTACTATTCCCGGGAAGTTCGTGCAGTGCTCAACACGCTTGTTGAGGCCAGCCATGAAATGAGAATCATGGACTTGCTCGAACAGGCTCATGTGAGTCTTTTCGTTGCGCCGACAGTCATTTCCCGGTTGCTGGAAGACAAGAAGATTGCCTTTCGCATGGAGAATAATCAGCAATACTTCTATGCAATCAAGTCGGGAAAACGGCAATAAATAAATGTATCTCCGATGATTTGTATCTCCTGCAGGTGGTTTAGAATTCTAAGTCACCTGCAGGAAAGTTTCAGCCTTGGTTGTTTTTCGTGTATAGTTCATGCATGTCCCCACCTGTAGACAGATTCCCTGCCTTTCCTTGAAGGAATAAGCTTTGTGGGGGAGAAACCTATCCCATGCTATTCTGTCACGACATGTTCCGTATATAGTCCTTCCACGTCATCATCCACAATGGCAGGGCGGAAATCATCGTTTGCAAGTGACAAACGTACATTCTTCAAAGTGATGTTCCGAACATGGCGCAGATAAAAGCCCCATGCTGGCAACTCTCCAAACATGGTGAACTCTGGGTATTTCTCAATCTGCTCGGGCACGTCGCCTTTGCGCCACAGGGGCATATAGGCCATACCTTTTGTCGCTCTGCCAGGATAGGTGATCTTGATATTGTCCAACTGGATATTCTCGATGCAATTGCCCGGAATACCGCAGATGGGGGCGGGGTGTATGTTATGGAAATAGTCAACCTCAGGACCTCGCAGGTCGTAGTCGATATCAGGTCTTCCGAAAGGAATCTGCGCTGTCAGATTCGAGATACGGACATTTCTGATGACTCCTTTTCGCTCACCAGCCCGTTGTCCGAGCCGGATAAACAGGGCATTACCGGTATTCGTGGCGGTGATATCATCGGCCATCACATCCTCGATGACGGCACCGTCTACGCTTTCGATGGCCAAGGCTGAGCGGAAGGTGTCGTACACACGGATGCCCTGGATGCGTATATGACGAAAACCACCGTAGGAAGCCGAGCCGAATTTCACGGCACTGGCGCTGCTTCGTATCTCGCAGTTGCAGATGGTGATACTGTCGTTGCCACTGTTAGGGTCGTATGATTTCAGACAAATGCCGTCATCGGCACTGTTCACCTTACAATCCTCTACCAGTACATTCTGGCAGTCAGTCAAGTCTATGCCGTCGTTGTTCCAGTAGGCTCGGTTGAAGATATCTAATCCGCGCAGTACCATATCACGACAACGATTGAACGAGAGGCCCCATCCTGCACTGTTGCGCAGATGAACGCCTTCAATGTGCACGTCCTGGCATCCCAAGAAGTTGAAGAGTGTGGGACGCACCAGTTCGCTCGGGCGTTGTCTGCGAACATTATAGTGCTGGTCGATGAGGACACCAGTGTGGTGCAGACTGTCTACAGTAAGGGCCAGTGCCAGTCCTTGTCCGTCGATGGTTCCATCTCCCGTAATACCTATATGGCTGGCATTCCTGGCGACAATCAGTCCTAAGTGCGATTTGTCGTTCAATCTGTCACCGGCAGCCGACAGTGTGTCCACGTGGTGATAGTCGAACGGAGAGGTGCTGCCGAGGATGACAGCCCCCTTTTCCAAGTACAGCTCCACACCGCTCTTCAGTTCCAATTGCCCGGTAAGATACTCTCCTTGCCCGAAGATGATCTTGCCACCGCCTTTGTTGCTGGCCTGGTCAATTAGTTCTTGTAGAGCCTTCGTGCTCATACTTGGTTTTGCCAGATAGGTCTTGGCCATACCCATCACAGCAGAAAGAAAGATGACGGCAAATAAAAGAAGACGCCTGATCATATGTTTCTGCTCAACTTTTCCCACATAATGATAATGTTCCCAACAGCAGGCAGCCTCATGCATGCTTGCATGGTGTAGTTTGGCAGTTACTCTGCAGGAGTCCATTTGCAGCGCACCGGCGATACAATAGCACCCGATTTCTTCAGCTCGGCGAAAGCTTTGTCAACCTCTTTGCGGTCTGCGTTCAACACTTTTGTTATCTCTCCTGCTGATACGGGCTTTCCAGCCTCGCGCATAGCCTGTAAAACTTGTTCTTTCATAAATATAATAATGGTGTTAAGTGATTGATAGATTACAAAGTTACAAAGAAAATTCATAAGTTGTTATACCTGATAGATGTCTCGTATCGAATTTATAGTTTTTTATAAATCCAAGGCACGTTCGCACAAAATGCCTGAATAACATTGGCAGAGGAAATGGGGAAGAATTGGTGTATCGAATTCCTACTATACGACTATTTTATCCCGAATTGACGGTTTAAAGGTCTAATTCTATGTGCAGGGTTAAAGATGGAGGGAGATAATTGTCTTTTTGCAAAAGCATAATTCTATGGACACAATACTATTCACCTTGTTGTTTGTAGGAGTCTCCACCTGAGTCCGGTGCTCAATAGTTCAGTCTGTCCATACGCTGATGGTGTCGAAATTCATCACGCCGTCTTTCATGAGAAGCAGTTATCCTGTGCCCTCGTAGCGGGGTTTCTTATCCCTGATTTTAACCACATTGCCGGCCACGGCCGTCATGGCCGAGGCTAGCAAAAAAGAAAATAACAATAGATTTTTCCTCATGTGATGTATAGATAATAGCTATTTCATGATGAGATTGAAGGTTTCTTCTGCCGGTGGCAGACAAACCTGGTCATCGCAACACTGCCAGCCTACAGTTACCTTTACCGTACCCGACCCAGTTCCTTTTACCTTTTGACGGAAAATCACCTCATCTTCATAAATGGTTGTACCCGTCTGGTTCAGTTTTCTGTATCGTGGCATGAGCATTTCTCCATCCTTTTCCCATCCCTGGCTGAAGTTGAAATCAAAGCTTGTAGGAATGTAAGGATCCTGGTCGGACACTTTACCGTAGATGTGATAGCCGGGATGTATCCTGATACGTATTACAACATTGCTGTTCGTAGCATCGAATGCGGCAGAGAGCAATACGGGCTGCTCGTGACTTGTCTGGCCTGTCAATGGCGGAAGAATAGGCTCAGGCTTGTCGTTTTTCAGCACATTGTAGTCGTTGCCAGGCACCGTTGGGTCTTGAGAGTCAATCATGAAAAACCATCCCCCGCTTTCGGTGAAGAACATTTTGTCCTGATATCTGTCGTACCACTTCCGCCATTGCTGCGGAGTGTCGAAGCGGCAAAGTGTATATCGTTTTAGAATGCGTTTGGCTTTTCCAACATCTTGGTTGTTTTCCCACAATGCGATGGCCTTGTCGAGCAATCGCTTGTCATTGTTTGCAATGCCCAGGCTTTTCGCGTCCTCATCGACTTCCAGATGATACATTTCTGAGCCGCCGCCATAGAAATACGGTTTGTTATCATCATAATAGCGTAGGTAGGCTTTCTCGTCTGTTCCACAAATGTCATATACCTCCCGTTGTTGGCGTTTCAAGAATGCCTCAAAAGTCATCGGCGGTTGAGGTTCGTAACTGAGCACTTGTTTTTCTTGCTCATTCAGTTTCTCGCCCTTTTCCTGTTTGGCTTTAGCCATCGCCTGCTCCTCCAGCATCTGCTTCGACCATTCTTCCTCGCTCTTCAGTCGTTCCTGCCAAGCAGCCCTGCTGCTATAGTGCTTACGCTCTTTAAGATACTCGCGTGTAGATATCCGCTCGTTATACTTTCTGGCTATAGGCTTTTGCCCTGCAAACTTAGAGATATAGACGATGGCATTGGCAAACACCACCTTTGCCTCGTCGGTCATGTCGGCAGGTGATGCCGAGAACCCCCAGTGGAAAAAGTTGCCATGACGGCCAATGGCCACGGCGTCGATGGTCTTGGCACACACACCGCTGCTGATGTACTCGCAGTCAGGCGAGTCGGTATATCCCCACGGGCGGGCCACCATGCCCACCCGATAGCCTTTGTTATTTATGTAACCTTTCTTTTGCACGGTCCACATGTCTGTCATGTCTTCCAGCGGCTCATTATAGAAATAGGTATAGTGGTAGGCATCCTCGGGTGTAGGTTTGCTGTTGAAAGTCAGTTTTGTTTTCCATGGTCCGTTGAAAATGGGGTGATTCTTCACTAGATGGTGGGCATCAGCATCCAGGCACAGGCAGTACCAGTCGTTCTTAACTCCCAGGCTGCGGCCTATGGCTTCGCCAATGTCTGCAATCGTGAGTAACGGACGGTCGAAATCGTCGGGCAGATACTGCGCAGGCTTTACCCCCGTGGTCTTTCCTGCTGCGTCTTTTATCAGTTCGCGCTCGCGCAAAGGCTTGGGCATTCCGTCCATGACAGTTACGTCAAACCCCTTCGACATGTCGGGCGTGTATTCATTTGCCCGAACGGTTTTCACGGTTTTGAAGTAAACTCTTAAGAAACTGTCGAACGCATTCATGCGGGCGGCAATGTCTGCCTCATTGTTTGCCATCTCTTTTGCTGTATATCGGTCGTAGTTACTACTGCCACCCACATACAAAACACTCACATTGCTTTTCTTTGTTGCCGCGTTGACAGCCACACAAGCCATCAGCAGCATCCATGAAGCCATCAGAAACTTTTTCATACGCTTTTTGTTTAAAGATTATTGAGTACTGGCATAAAAGAATTCAGGCATGTAAGATTTCATGCCTGAATTCCCAAAGAGAGAGAATTAATATGGATTCTGTTGAATCTGGCCTCCGCTGGCATTAATCTCTACGTCGGTAATAGGCACAGCCAGCAACGGGTCGTTGCCTTTCACGGAGAAATGCTTCACGTTGCTCTTCACAGGACCTGTCATCGACATTTCGTAGAAGTCGCGGGTGATGGTTACATCGTCTTCGGAAGTATCGTTGACCGAGTAACGCTTGATGTCGCTCATTCGGAAACTAAACGGGAACTCACGACGGCGCTCTGCAAGAACTTGCTTTAAGGCATCGCTCTGTGAACTGGCAGTAAGTTTGCTGTCTGTTCCCGTAACATAGCGATGAGCACGCAGGTCGTCCAGGTCTTTCAACCCCTGTTGCCAGTTGCCCAGACGAACCTCACACTCTGCTTTCGTCAACAGCAGGTCGGCTGTTGACAGTCCGCAGAAGGCATAGCGTCCGTCGTAGAGCTGGTCGTATCGGTATTCGTCGTACGTGGTGTTGAAACGACGGTTGCTGTGTGGTATCATAAACCACTTGAAGCGCAGGTCGTTTGTCTGGTCATAACTAGCTAGCAAATCACTCGATGGAATCATCCACTGGTTGCCTGTATAGGTGAAGCGGGTGAAGATATACTCGCAGAAATACAAGAAGTTGGCAGCGCTCCACTGGTTGGTCTCGCAATAATACAGGGTTTGTTCTGGCATACCTTGTGAGGCAGCATAAGTTGTTGAGCGCCCTTCTTTGAAAGAATTGTAATCAAACAGGGCGGGAGCATTGCCAAGAGCCTGATTGGCATAGTTGAGAGCCTGCTGATAATCGCCCATTGTCAGATACAAACGTGCATAGAAGGCATTCACCGCACATTTGCTTGCCCGCCATCTCTTGTCAGGATCCACCGCATTCTGTGAGATACTCTCCGCTTCTTTCAGGTCGGCAAAAATCTGGTTGTAGGTTTCCTCCAGTGTTGTGCGGCTAAGACTTTCTTCGAAATCTTGTCCAAGTCGCAGCGGCAGTCCAAGTTCTCCTTTGTTCTGCTCACAATAGGGCAGGCAATAGTATTGTGCCAATGTGTAGTACGACCATGCCCGGCAGAAATAGGCATTGGCCAGAGCCTCCTTGGCATTCACCGGGTCGGTAACCGAATTAGCGGCGGCTATGATGGTGTTGCATGCATATATTTTCCTGTATTCTCCGCTCCATAGACCGTCGCTGGCTTGTGCTGCAATACCGTCGCTAAAGAATGCAGTATAATAGGCTTGCGGTGCCAATGTGGCATAGGCGTCGATAAGTCCCATGGATAGTCCGCAGTCGTCAGTCATGAATACGGCAGGAGCGTTTGTTTCATAAGTGTTTGAAACATAGTCAATCAGTGCAAACAATTGTGCCGCATCTGTGATAGGTGCATCGCTGGATACAGAAGGCTGTTTGTCCAGATAGTCGCTGCATGATGCAAGCATAAGAGCGATGGCAGCAAGCCAACATCCTGCGTTTTTATTTATATTGTACTTTTTCATTGTCGTGATAGTTTAGAAATTAATATTGGCTCCAAATGTAATGCTTGCAGAAGGTTTATTCGTTCCAGGCAGCCACTCAGAATCGTAGTCGTATTTGTTGGCAGCCCAAATCAGCCCAAGGTCACGGGCCTGCACGAAGAGCGAAGCTCCCTGTAGATTAATGGCACGCAGCCATTTTTTCGGCAGGTTCCATGAGAGGTCAACCTCTTTCAGTTTGATAAAGTCAGCATTTTCCACAAAATAGCTTAGGTTGGGAATGTATCGGTCCCATCTGTACATCCATATTTCATCCTTGTTTGGCCATGTGGGATAGAGTGTTCCGTTGCTTTCGCCGTAGAGGTCAATTTGAGCACTGATGAATGTCTTGCTGCTTCCAACCACAGGCGGTGCATAGAATGGTGCGCGGAACACACCACCGAACTTACCCGTGATGAAGAATGAGAGTTGCAGTCCGTTCCACGACAACTGGGTGTTCCATCCCAAAGTGTGGGGAGGAACGGTAGTACCGCTGTAACTCAAGACGTTCAGTCCTAGCTCGCGGTTGTGCAATTGCAAGTCGTTGATGGTAGATTTCTCGCCGTTCAGGCCGTAAACATAAGGAATACCATCTTCGGTGCAGGCAAACTCGTATGAATAGATGGTGCCGATGGGTTTCCCCTCAACAAAGGTTGACGGATCAACCAGTTGATAACAATAGAGCGACGGATTGTACAGCTTCTCTATCTTATTCTTGTTATAGGCATAGGTGATGGTCGATCGGATGCCGAGGCCAATGGGGTTCACCTTGAAATTGCCTGTAAGTTCAATCTCAACACCCTTGTTCGATATCTCCGCGTTGTTGAAACGCTGTGTGGATGTTCCATAGGCTGACGGGACAGTCACATTTCCGATTACATCGACAGAGAACCTGTTGTAGTAATCGATTTTTCCACTTAGCACATTATTAAATAGCGAGAAATCGGCACCTACGTTGAATGTTTTTGTGCGCTCCCATTTCAGCAGCGGGTTGCCATAGTTGACCACATATCCTGCTGTGCCATGAATGGTGGAATTGGTATAGGTATAGATAAGGGTTTCGGGGGAGGTTGTTTTCTCGGCATTACCGTTAATACCATAAGTGGCGCGCAGACTCAGTCTGTTGACCCAGCTGGCATCTCTCATGAATCCTTCCTTATGAACATTCCATTTCACACCTGCCGACCACATAGGCGACCAACGCAGCGAGGCGTCTTTCGACACAAAGTTGGAACCGTCGCTACGAATGCTGAACGATGCACCGTAACGCTCGTCGAACATATAACCTACGTTGCCATAATAAGAGAGGTAACGGTCCTCACGGTCGGTATAGGTTGTTGCAAGCGAATTAAAATAATCGGTATTGTAATAAGAATAATCATACAGGTTGCCAATGTTGTCGTTCTGTCCATAGCCAGGTATCTGGGCTGTGTTGGTAGTGGCGACATAGCCATAGACGGTAGGATTGGTGGTTGAGCGGTTCACATAGCGGCTCATCTCAATACCGGCGATGGCGGTGATGTCGTGTTTGCCGAAGATGTTGCTATAGTTCAGCTGATTACGGAAAACATCGTTGAAATTCACTCCATTACGCGAGCGTTTAATACCGCCGGTAGGTAAATAACTATTAGTGGCAACACCTGTGTTAGTGTCAAAATCTGAATAGAAATTTACACGGTCGCGCACAAAGAAGGTCTCCTCGTTGTCGTACTGCGTAGTGGTATACTCGTTGCGCTCGTATTGATACTTTATATCATAGTTCAGTCCCTTGATGATTTTGAAGTTCAGTCCCAGTTGCACGCGATAGTTTGAGGTTGTGGTTTTGTATTTCCTGTTTTCTACTTCCCTAAGCATGTTGTAGGAGAAATCACTATAGGGGAATGAACTGGTGTCTACCTGGTCAATCATCAAGTTGTCGTAGATGTAAGGCTGATAGGCGTAACTGCCATCTGCATTCTTAATCATGTCGTAAGGAGAAAGTTCTGTAAACTCTTGCAGAGTCACACCAGTTTGGTCTTGAGATCGTTTTTGAAGAGTCGCACCTACTGTGGCCGTGATATACTTGTTAAACTTGTATTCATTATTGTAGTTCAGCATGAAACGGTTGTAGCCACGCTTGATGGTACGTTCGTCATTTTTCTCATACATCAGCGACAGATAGTTGGAAAGCTTGTCGCTTCCTCCCTGCAGGTTTACATTGTATTGTTGCAGCAAGGCAGTCTGCATCAGATAGTCTTTCAGCTGTTGGCGGTTACTGCGGTTGCGCAGTTCGTCAAGGCCGGCATTCATGGCCGATTCTGACAGTCCGAAGTATTTATGTTTGAAGTATAGTTCTTGTGCTTGCGAGAGTGCTCCGCCATAGAAATTGCTGAGGGTTGGTGTGTAAGCATATCCCATGTCCCATCCCATTTCGTTGCCTTTTATCTCATAATCGACAGTGCTTTTGCTGCTGGCTTGGTTCAGCACATAGTCTAGGTCGGGATTGGTCTGGATGCGCCAGAAAGCTTTTCCCTGAACTTTCAGTTTCTTGTCGTGGCTCTTCTTGGTTGTGATGACGATAACGCCGTTGGCACTTCGTGCTCCCCAAATGCTAGCTGCAGCGGCATCTTTCAAGATGGTGACACTCTCCACATCGTTGGGGTTGATGCTGGTAAATGTTCCTTCAATGGGGAATCCGTCGACAACAATCAGCGGCTGGGCATCAGCATAGAGTGTGCTCTGGCCGCGAATGGCAAACGTCACGGTGCCATCCTCGTTCTCGGTAGCTTGCATACCTGCTACCATTCCCTGCAATGCACTTGACAAGTCGGCGGTAGGACGTGTCTCAAGGTCTTTAGCGTTGATTTTGTCAAAGCTACCAGTTGTGCGCTCTTTTGAGATGGTTTGGTAGCCTGTTACAACTACTTCGTCTAGGAGATTGTCCGATTCCAACGTCACATTGCGTCGCAACGGCGTGTTGCCGCTCCCTACCTGGAGCGTGTAGCTCTCTGTTCCGATGTACGAGAATTCCACTTCGCAGGATGTGGCGGGGATGTTGAGCTGGTAGTGGCCGTCGTTGTCGGTGATGGTTCGCACATTGCTGTTGGCCAGTGCCACGGTGACTCCTATCAATGGCTCACCCGAGGCATCGCGCACGGTTCCCGACAACGGGCGGTTCAGTCCGCCGGTCTGCTTGCGGGTGACGGTGACGAAGTTGCCCTCAATCTCGTAGTTGCATCCCAGTTGGGCAAATACTTTTGCCAGCATCTGGCGCACGGGTGTGTTCTTTTCTTGTACAGTGACGCGGGGCAGTTGGTTGGCCAGATCCGACTTACAGATAAAGTTTAGTCCGGTCTGTTTGGTCACTTCGTTGAAGAAATCTTTCACGTTGACCGATTTCAGGTTCAGTGTTACATTCTTCTGGGCTGCCTGCTGGGCACGGGCTGGCTGAGCCAGTGGTGCCACCGACAGGAGTGCCATAAGAATGAGCACGAACATGCGTTTGGTTTTTCTTGGTTGTTGCATGTCTCTCTGTGTTTTAAAGGGGTTATTAATTGTGTTGACTGATGGTAATCAGGTTGCCGTTGATGGTGATTCTGAGCCCGGTGACGTTGTGGATGGCCTTGAGGGCGGGCTCAATATCGCCGTATTTGTTGATGGTTCCAGTGAACTGCATCTGACGTGTTTCCTCACTGTCGAACTCCACACGCTTGTTATACCAGTGGGAAAGCACGCGCATGAGTTTCTCAAGTGGGCAGTCGGCAAAGGCGAAGGTACCAGTGTTCCAAGATACATAGGGGGTGATATCGACGGTTGAGAACTGGCAGCCGGTGGCTGAGAGAACGGCCATCTCGGCAGGTTTCATCATCTGTTCGCGGCCGTTGGTGGGGGTGATGCTGATGCTTCCGCTCACCAAAACGACTCGTGTGAACCCGGCATCGTCGCGTGTGTTGATGTTAAACTCAGTGCCATAGACCTTCACCGTGCCGTTAGGAGTATGTACAATGAAAGGGTGCTTGTCGTCTTTGGCCACAAAGAAGTAGGCTTCACCGTCGAGTTTCAGTTCACGGGTGTTGTTATCAAATTTTTTGGGATAAGTTAGTGTAGTCCCATAATTAAGATGTATGCGCGATCCATCGTCGAGAGTAAGCCAGAACTCTGAGTCATGATGGGTGGTGAGTATGCGCTCTTGAATCGCAGGTGTTGAAGGTCGTGTGCTGAGAGATTGAACTTTTGTAATGGCTCGTTCGTTAGTAATACCGACGGACTTGCCGTCGATAGTTAGTACTGCTTGGTTTTTTCCGCTTTCCTCGGCTTGGCTGATGGCTGCGATTACCTCGTCAGTAAGTTCTAGGACCTCGGGGCGGCTGTCGTAAGTAAACCATAATGCACCGAAAGTAACGATGCAGATAATGACTGCTGCTGCGCGCAACAAATGTCGACCATGAGCGGTCAGCAGAGACTTATGATCTTGTGAGTTAGGTAAAATGTGTTGGGTAATGAGTGATAGTTTGTCGTAGTCGACAGCTGCATATTGTCTGTAGCGCTGCGACAGGTTCTTGCCAGAAACTAGCCGTTTGTAGTGGCTGAGCAAGTCGGGATAATCGTATAGTAACTGTTCTAAACGTTGGCGGTCATCATTGCTGGCTGATCCCCAAAGATTATCGGCAATAAGCTGATTAATATTCTTATACTCCATGACTCCAATGTGTTGTTCTAATTCTATAACACATTGAAAGTATAAATGGATGATACTTTTCTAGAAAAATAAATTAGATTTTTATTTTTTTTTCAAAAAAGTAGGATTTATCAAGGAAAAAACCACTCAATTGTTTGGGAGTAGCAAAACTAGTAAGAATGCAAGTTGACCCAACTCTTTTTTCAATCGTGAAACTGCTTTATGCTTCTGTGATTTTACTGTATCTTTAGAAATCTGTAGAGCCTCACCTATTTCCATATACGACTTTCCCTCCATACACATGAGAAACACTTCTCGTTGACGCGAAGGCAGTGCGTCTATTTTTTGGAACAACAACCGGTAAATTTCCTCACTAAAAAAGTCTTCCTCACCGTTTTCTCCGATATGGAAGGGCTCATATTGTTGGATTACATAATCTGCATAGCGCGCCTCAGTATCCTTACGACGTAGACTATTAATGGCCATATTGCGTACCCCATTGTATAAGTAGGCTTTAACCTTCACCTCATTGTCGATGTCGATACGCTTCTCCCATACCCGCTGGAAAATAGTCTGAACAACATCCTTGGCTACATCCTCGTCAACGACAATCTGCATGGCATATCCCACCAGTGCCCTATAATAATCGTCATAGAGCCTGGCCAACTGTTCACTAGCTTTTTGATTTATAGTTCTTTCCATTGCTTTTGGTTGCAAAAGTATAAAAAACTTAATATAAAATACAACTATTTTTAGCAAAAGTGACAAGTACCCTAGTTTTCAACTTTTTTGTGGTATTGAATAGAAGAAAAAACCAGAGTATTTTTTCAAAATGGAGAATACAATATTTTAGACTGTTTCTAAAAAAGAGAGTGTGTCAAAATAGGCACACCCTCATTCTATGCAGTTTCAAAAACTTTCTTGACTATTAGTCGATGTCGCTCAGATGGTCGAGCGCGTCGCTGAAGTCTTTCGGCTCGTGCTCAGCCATAGGATCATGATAGTCGTTGCGATGCTCAAAGCGGTTGTTGTTACGCTCACCACGCTCTGGACGAGGGCGACGCTCTCCGCGATCCTGACGCTCGCCACGCTCACCACGCTCTGGACGAGGACGACGCTCACCACGCTCTGGACGAGGACGGCGCTCACGCTCAACATATCCCTCGGGTTTCGGAATCAGTACACGGTGCGACAGTTTGTACTTACCAGTCTTCTGGTCAATCTCCATCAACTTAACGGTAATCTTGTCACCTTCCTTCAGACCAGCCTCCTCGACGGTCTCCAGGCGCTTCCAGTCAATCTCGCTGATGTGCAGCAGACCATCCTTGCCTGGCATAATCTCTACGAAGCAACCGTAAGGCATGATTGAGCGAACAGTTCCCTCGTAAACCTCGCCAACCTCAGGAATGGCTACGATAGCCTTGATCTTGGCAATGGCTGCCTCGATGCTATCCTTGTCGGGAGCAGATACCTGTACCTTGCCAACACCGTCAACCTCGTCGATAACGATTGTTGCACCGGTGTCTTCCTGCATCTGCTGGATAATCTTACCACCAGGACCAATCACTGCACCAATGAACTCCTTCGGGATGTCGAAGGCAACGATGCGAGGAACCTGTGGCTTCAGCTCTGCGCGTGGCTCGCTGATGGTATCGGTGAGACACTTCAGGATGTGCTCGCGTCCGGCCTTGGCCTGCATGAGAGCCTTCTCAAGGATGTCGAACGACAGTCCGTCGCACTTGATATCCATCTGAGTGGCGGTCAGTCCGTCGCGTGTACCAGTGGTCTTGAAGTCCATGTCGCCCAGGTGGTCCTCATCACCGAGGATATCTGAGAGCACGGCATACTTGTCCTCGCCCGGATTCTTGATCAGACCCATGGCAATACCGCTCACGGGCTTCTTCATGGGCACACCAGCATCCATCAGAGCCAGCGTACCGGCACATACGGTAGCCATTGACGAAGAGCCGTTAGACTCCAGAATCTGGCTTACCAGACGAACAGTGTAAGGGAAGTCCTCGGGAATCTGGCCTTTCAGTCCGCGCCATGCCAGATGACCGTGACCAATCTCACGACGGCCTACGCCGCGCTGAGCCTTGGCCTCACCTGTGCAGAACGGTGGGAAGTTATAGTGCAGGAGGAAGCGCTGGTAGCTCTTCTCCAATACGTCGTCTACGAGTTTCTCGTCGAGTTTTGTACCCAGTGTACAGGTAGAGAGACTCTGTGTTTCACCACGTGTGAAAATTGAGCTTCCGTGAGGCATTGGCAGCGGGCTTACCTCGCACCAGATTGGACGAATCTCGTCGGTCTTACGGCCATCGAGACGAATGCCCTCGTCGAGGATGCAACGGCGCATGGCGTCGCGCTCCACGTCGTGGTAGTAGCGGTCCATCATAGCATACTTCTCCTCCAGCTCGTCCTCAGTGAGGTCGCTGTGAGCGGCAGCATAAGCTTCCTTGAAGTCGGTCAGTATTTTTTCGAAAGCCTCGGCACGCTCCTGCTTCTCAAGAGCCTGCTTGGTTACGTCATAGGCCTTCTGATAGAGTTCCTGGTTCATCTGCTCGCGCAGCGCTTCGTCGTTCACCTCATGGTCGTACTCGCGCTTCACGTCCTTACCCAGCTCCTTGCTCAGCTCGGTCTGCAGCTCGCACATGGGCTTGATAGCCTCCATGGCAGCCTTCAGTGCGCCCAGCAGGTCCTGCTCGCTCACCTCTTTCATCTCACCCTCTACCATCATGATGTTCTCGGCAGAGGCACCAACCATAATGTCCATATCGGCCTCCTTCATCTGCTCGAAGGTAGGATTGATCACGTACTCGCCATTGATGCGGGCTACGCGCACCTCACTGATGGGGCATTCGAAGGGAATATCTGAGCATGCCAAAGCGGCAGAAGCGGCAAATCCGGCCAATGCGTCAGGCTGATCAACACCATCGGCAGAAAGCAGCATCACATTCACAAATACCTCAGCGTGGTAGTTAGAAGGGAAGAGAGGACGGAGCACACGGTCTACCAGACGGCTCGTCAGAATCTCATTGTCACTTGCTTTGCCTTCACGCTTGGTGAATCCACCGGGGAAACGGCCGGCGGCACTGTACTGTTCTCTGTAGTCAACCTGCAAAGGCATAAAATCGGTTCCGGGAACGGCATCTTTTGCGGCACAAACAGTGGCCAGAAGCACGGTGTTGCCCATACGCAGAACAACACTTCCGTCGGTCTGTTTTGCCACTTTCCCGGTTTCAATGGTGATGGTTCTTCCATCAGCCAATTGAAGGGTTTTCGTAATTACGTTCATCTAAAATCTTAATAAAAAAAACATCTAAAAAACGTTTTGACAAGCCTTTCCTGTCAAAATCGGGTGCAAAGTTACCTATTTTATTGGGAATAAACGAATAAACCGCTGTTTATTTTTCACAGTGCAACTAGTTTTTTGCTTTATGCCGTTTCCTCATGTCCACGCTCGCATATTCGTTTTTGTTCTTATTTCAATAATGATAGTGGGCTTGAGATTCATACACTCTCAGTCCTGTCCTATATGCAATGAATGGCGATTTTTACGCACATTCATTCAAATTGGAGGTCATGTAAAGCCTGTTAAGTCACCGCTTGTGCTAGGAGTCTATATGGCGATAGTCAGATAATGGCCAGCAGGATGAGCACAGATGCATCATCCTTAAAGTGCTCGCGCAAGGTACTAATGAGTTTGGCTTTTTGTTTTTTCACGGTATGGGGTGAGAGTTTTAGTATCTCAGCAATCTCCTTGTGGCGCAATCCTTGTTCGAAACTCAGTTCGAAAATGCGATGCAGTTCTGGTGGCAGCTCATCGATGGCTTTGTATAGGCGGTCGAGCGTTTCCTGCATCACCATTTCATCGACCAACGTGTCTTCGATGGTCTCGCGGGTGGTAAGAAACCGCTCATGGCGGTCGCTCTTTCGGTAGATTGTAATAATTTCGTTGTGCACACAAGTGAAGAGAAACGAGCGTAGCTGCAGCGGAGTGTCGAACTGCCGGCGGCTCTGAAAGACTTTGTAAACAGCCTCCTGCACGCAGTCTTCAGCCAGGAACTCGTGTTCCGGTCCTAACACTCTGCGGGCATAGCTGAGAAGAGAGGGATAAAACTGCATGTAAAGCGACTCTATCCGCCCCTCCTGAAAATCCTTTAGCGTTCTCTCTTCGATATCCATTTTTGCAAAATTGTGTTGCAAAAATAATAAAATTCATGCGAAATAGCAGGAAAAACTGAAAAAAAGTTTTTTTTTGATATCCCAAACGCTGGTTTTAGCGTGATACGAATAAAAGACCGAAACAAACGATGAAAAATAATATAGATATGCAACATATTTCAGATTTGCTCTATAAGTATGCCACAGGCAGCCTCTCAGAAAGCGAGAAGACTGAGCTCGAGGCATGGGTTGAGGCGCGCCCTGAGCGTAGAATATTTTTGGAGAGGCTTTCCTCTCCGCAGTGGCTGGAAACTGATTACCGCCGTCAGAAAGGCATTGACGTGGAAAAAGCCATCAGCGAGATGAAAACACGCATTTCTCTAAGTGATAATTCAGAACAGATTGACATGCAAGTGGCAAGTGGCAAAGAGCAAAAAACTGGAGAAATCTTAGGCAATCGCCCCTCTCTGTTCTCTGTGTTCAGCTCTCAACTTTGGAAAGTTGCTGCAGTGCTCGTTCTGCTAATAGTAGGAGGTACGTTCTGGTATCGTGAGCATACACGTGTCACACCGCCAACCATCAGCGAGGAAGTACAGACGGCCATGCAGTTGAGCCGCAAGAGTGGGCGTGCTGCAGCCAAGGTGGAAGCTGTTAATAACCAACAGTCGTCACCTGTCACACAGGAAG
>JAEEXN010000053.1 GCA_016291595.1 Prevotella sp. | reverse complement strand
AATGCGGGAGAGTAGGTAGCCGCCTTCTTTCATGAAGAAAAGTTCCGATTTCTTTTGAAGTCGGGACTTTTTTTTTGTGTTTTATAGTCTTCTATAGTGCTATGGAAACTATAGAAGCAATAGTTACAATAGTTGCAATAGGAGCAATACTAAAAACAGTCTGCATTCTGCTAAATTTGTGAGTAAATATAGAGTATTATTCAGAGCAAATAAAGCGTATGATTGTGGCTTTATGGTATCTTTTTGCTAATTTGTGTGCGTTAACAAAAGTGCCGAATAGCATGTTTAATAATGTAAAATATTGATAATCAACATGATTTAAATCATGAAATGTCTTAAAAATAGTCAACAAAAGCACTTATTTTTGCCTAAGTAATTGATTTTTTGTACATTTGCACCCGATAAGCAGATGCGTGATGCATCTTAATATTAACGGAGTTAAAGATACGGGTATTTATTCTCATCATACCGTATTGTGAATATTTAAACTGTGGTGTTTGTATTTTGTAGTTATGAGGCCATGGGTTCGAGCTCCACAAATTTAATAATATGAAGAGAATTGCAAGAGTAATGTGTCTGATGACACTTGTGTGTGCAGCTCTTCCTGTTTCTGCCCCTGCCGGTAATGGTACGGGTTATGGCTTAAAGAAGGAAACTGCAAAGATTGAAAAGAAAAAAGAGACTTCTCGTGTGAATTGGGAACCAGTGATGGACGCCATTATTCAAGTAGAGAGTGAGGGCGACAGGTTGGCCAAAAGTGGAAATCAAGTAGGTGCCATGCAGATAAAGCCTATTTTGGTGAAAGAGTGCAACAGAATTCTAGAATTACAGAACAGTAAGAAACGCTTTGCGCTCAGCGACCGGTACAGTATAAGGAAATCAAAAGAAATGTTCCTTGTCATCCAGTCTTATTATAACACGAAAAATGATGTTGAGTATGCGATCCGTTCTTGGAATGGAGGACATAATTACAGTTCGAGAGCCACTCAGCGTTATTACGAGAAGGTGACAAAACTTTTGAATGACATTTCATAAGTAGCTGATAGAATCCAATTGGCATAAAGATGCCGACTGGATTTTTTTTATTAATGTAAGCTAAATAATTACCCATTTGTTTTGTTTTTATTATTTTTGGCATTATCTTTGCTAAGCTATTAGTATTAACCAAAAATTGAAGATTATGACAGTTGGAATTATTATTTTAGTAATTGTAGTTCTTCTCGCATTATGGGCAGTCGGAATCTACAATAATCTTGTAAAGTTGAGAAACAATCGTGAGAATGCTTTTGCCAATATTGATGTGCAATTGAAGCAGCGTCACGACTTGATACCTCAGTTGGTGGCCACTGTTAAAGGATATGCCAATCATGAAAAAGAAGTGCTCATGCGTGTGACAGAAGCTCGTTCGGCAGCTATGAATGCCACATCTATCAATGACAAAATCCAGGCAGAGAATGCGCTGACTAGTGCTTTGGCAGGCTTGAAGATCTCGTTGGAGGCCTATCCTGATTTGAAGGCAAACCAGAATTTCCTGCAGTTGCAGAATGAGATTTCTGATATTGAGAACAAACTTGCTGCCGTGCGCCGTTTCTTCAACTCTGCTACTAAGGAGTTGAATAATGCCGTGCAGACATTCCCGTCGAATTTGCTGGCTGGCATCTTTGGTTTCAAGAAAGAGCCGATGTTCGAAGTACCGCAGGCAGAGCGTGCCGATATAGAAAAAGCTCCTGAGATTAAGTTTTAATTGAAAACTGATAATTTGCTAATTTGAGCACATGAAATATGTAGGAATGCAGACCCAAATCAGGCGCAACAATATGATGAGTATTGTGTTGCTGCTGATGTTCCCGCTGATTATGCTGGGAATGATTTGGATATTTCTTGCACTTCTCAACTATTTTGGAAACGGCTATTATGACCAGTACGGCAATGTGGTTCATGAGTTAGACATTGCGACGATTAACTATTATTTTGTCTCTGCCATACCATGGGTGATCGTAGGAGTTGGTATATGGTTTGTTATTGCCTATTACTCGAACGCCTCGATGATACGTAGTGCAGTCGGAGCGCGCCCGTTAACGCGAAAGGAGAATCCACGGGTATATAATATTGTGGAGAATCTATGCATGACTTGCGGTATGGACATGCCTATGATTAATGTGGTTAATGACCCGCAGTTGAACGCTTTTGCCAGTGGAATAGACAAAAAGAGTTATACCGTAACGGTGACAACAGGCTTAATGGACCGACTTAACGATGAGGAACTGGCAGGCGTGCTGGGACATGAGTTGACTCACATCCGCAATCACGACACCCGTTTGCTCATTACAAGTATCATTTTTGTGGGTATTATCTCCACGATTATGAGCATAGCCATACGTTCGATGAATAACGTGATGGTATTCGGCCGCTATTCGGATGATAGCCGCGACGGTCGAGGAAATGGCCTGTCGTTGATACTGATACTGGTTGTTGCTATCATATGTAGCCTCATTGCCTATATCTTCACATTGCTTACACGGTTTGCAATCTCGCGCAAACGAGAGTATATGGCCGATGCCGGTGGTGCTGAACTTTGTGGTAATCCTTTGGCTCTCGCATCTGCCCTTCGCAAGATATCAGCTAATCCGGGTTTAGGCGATGTGGATAGAGACGATATTGCACAGATGTATATTATTCATCCAGGATCGATATCGGGCATTATGAGTTTTATCAATTCGCTGTTTGCCACACACCCGAGTACAGAAAGCCGTATCAGAATACTTGAGCAGTTCTAGGAAAAAGAAAATCGCAAGGTATGAAAATCATATCTTGCGATTTTTTTAGTTGCGGAGGCAGGACTCGAACATGCGACCTCCAGGTTATGAGCCTGGCGAGCTACCAACTGCTCCACTCCGCGATATGCAGGCAACCCAGATGAATCCGCTCTGAGAGCCTCATCTGATTTGCGTGTGCAAAGGTACTACTTTTTTCCGTTATCTCCAAATATTTATGCTACTTTTTGTGAAATATGTAAGAAAAGTTTGGCTATTTCAAAGAAAAACCCTACTTTTGCACACAGATATATAATGTGCAAGAATAATAAGGGAGGATTTGCAATGTCAATATCTAAGACGAGACAAAAACTTGTAGACGTAGCAAGACAGCTGTTCGCCAAGAAAGGTTTGGAGAATACAACAATGAATGATATCGCTGTAGCCTCTGGTAAGGGCAGGCGGACGCTCTATACTTATTTTAAGAATAAGGAAGAAGTTTACTATGCAGTCATTGAGTCGGAGTTGGAGCGTCTTTCTGATAAGTTGGACGAGGTCGCCGCAAAGAAGATCCGTCCGCAGGATAAGATTATCGAACTCATCTATACCCACTTGAAAATGATCAAGGAGACAGTTGTACGAAACGGAAACTTGCGTGCCGAGTTTTTCCGTAACATTTGGAGAGTGGAGCAGGTTCGCAAGAAGTTCGACGAAGACGAGATTGAGCTTTTCCGTAAGATCTATGCTGATGGCAAGGCTGACGGAGAGTTTGGTATCGAGAATGTTGAATTAGTGGCAGACATTACACACTATTGTGTAAAAGGATTGGAAGTTCCATATATATTCGGCCGACTGGGACACGGTCTGACCGAAGAGACCAGCAAACCGATGGTCGCGCAGGTTGTGTATGGTGCTTTGGGAAAGAATACCATCAAGTAAGATAAATCATTTCAAATTAAATCATATTATAACATGGGATTATTAACAGGTAAGACTGCCCTGGTCACAGGTGCAGCCCGCGGTATCGGAAAAGCTATCGCACTGAAGTTTGCCGAAGAAGGAGCAAACGTTGCTTTTACAGATCTTGTTATCGATGAGAATGGTCAGGCCACTGAGGCTGAGATTGCTGCCAAAGGTGTGAAAGCCAAGGGATATGCCTCTAATGCAGCTGATTTTGCTCAGACAGAAAAGGTGGTCAACCAGATCAAGGCCGACTTCGGTTCTATAGATATTCTGGTGAATAATGCCGGAATCACCAAGGATGGTCTGATGATGCGTATGACTGAGCAGCAGTGGGATGCTGTGATTGCCGTCAACCTGAAGTCGGCATTCAACTTTATTCATGCCTGCACACCTATCATGATGCGCCAGCGTAGTGGTTCTATCATCAATATGGCATCAGTGGTTGGCGTTCATGGTAATGCAGGCCAATGCAACTATGCAGCCTCAAAGGCAGGCCTTATTGCACTTGCCAAGAGTATCGGTCAGGAGATTGGCAGCCGTGGTATTCGTGCCAATGCAATCGCACCTGGCTTTATCGATACTGCCATGACTCAGGCTCTGCCCGATGATATCCGCAAGGAGTGGATTCAGAAGATTCCATTGCGCCGTGGTGGAACTGTTGAGGACATCGCCAATGTGGCTACATTCCTCGCAAGCGATATGTCGAGCTATGTTACCGGACAGGTGATTCAGGTCGACGGTGGTATGAATATGTAATTTCCTTTTTTTTAGAATAAGGAGTTAAAGGAGTTAGGGAGTTAAGACAAAAAACAGCCAGCACAACTATTATGATTGGCATATGTCTTAACTCCCAACTGTTTATCTCCCAACTACTTAGTATCTAACTCCTATTTTTTATAATACCCAACTCTCATTTATGCAAGTCATCTACGAGGACAACCATATTATAATTGTGTCGAAGCGCAGTGGTGAGATTGTGCAGGGTGACAAAACCGGTGACGAACCGCTATCGGATACGGTAAAGGCCTACATTAAGGAGAAATACCAGAAGCCAGGCAATGTGTTTTTAGGTGTCGTTCATCGGTTGGACCGGCCAGTGAGTGGTTTGGTGTGTTTTGCCCGCACGTCGAAGGCGTTGCCACGCCTGAATGACATGTTCCGTAACGGAGACGTTCATAAAACCTATTGGGCCATTGTTCAGAATAAGCCGTCGCAGGCAGAGGGAACGCTGGAGCATTGGTTGGTGCGCAATGAGAAGCAGAATAAGTCGTATGCTTATACTTGTGAGCGGCCTCAGTCCAAAAAAGCCGTTTTGAAGTATCGTGTCATTGGCCAGTCGGACCGCTATTATTTGCTGGAAGTCAACTTGTTAACAGGTCGTCATCATCAGATTCGCTGCCAGTTAGCAGCTATTGGATGTCCTATTAAAGGTGACTTAAAATACGGAGCGCGTCGCAGCAATCCTGACGGAAGCATCTCCCTGTTGTCGCGCAAGATGGAGTTTGTCCATCCCGTTTCCAAGGAGAACATCAGCGTCACCGCACCATTGCCCGACGACCCTTTGTGGCATTGTTTTGGTGTGGAGTGAGCTCATTGCAGCAGCAGACGAGCTGTTACAATGGATTCATTAGTCAACAATTGGTTCTACTTTACCCTATAAGGCTGTTCTTACGGTGCTAACGAAGGTGTGTACCATGGGGTAAACGCCCTTTTTTCATACAAAACACAAGGGTTTTCCCTCGTTTTTTTGGCTGTTTCGTGGAAAACAATTATTTTTGCACAAATAGAACACAGCTCCGAGAACAATGAGGAAAATGCTGAAGTGGGGCGGCATTGCGGTGCTTACGCCTCTGTTGCTCTTCGCCGCTTGTACGGCATTGCTTTACTTCCCACCTGTACAAAACTGGGCAGTAAAGCAGGCATCGGCCTATGCCTCCAAGCAAACAGGCATGGACATCTCGGTGGGAAAGGTGCGGTTGCGCTTCCCGCTGGACCTCAGTGTAGAGGATGTGAAGGTCATCCAGCAGAACGACTCGTTGCCGCAGGTGCGCGACACGGTGGCCGATGTAGGCCGTGTGAAGGTTGATGTGAAGTTTCTTCCATTATTGAAGAAACAGGTGCACATCGACGCATTGGAACTCAATGATGTCAAGTTCAATACCACTAATTTTGTTAAATCTGCACGGGTGAAAGGCACAGTAGGGCAGCTTCGTCTCGAAAGCCATGGTATCGACCTGAAACAGGAACTGCTGAAACTCGATCATGCCGAGATTAGCGATGCACGCGTTGATGTGGCTTTGAGCGACACGGTACCGCCAGACACGACGAAGAGTGATAACCGCTGGCGCATCTTGGCAGACCAATTGAAGGTAAAAAACACGGATGTAACCGTTCATATGCCCGGTGATACCCTGCAAGTGCAGGCTCATCTGGGGCAGGCTGAAGTAAGCAACGGCTCGTTCGACCTCGGTTCCGGCCATTATCAGGTTGGCAAACTTGATTTGAAGGAGAGCAGCGTGAAGTACGACAACCGTTTCGAGCCACGGCAGAAAGGTCTCGACTACAACCATCTGGATTTGACAGATGTCTCGCTTGGCATAGACTCGCTTACCTATCAGGAACCGAAGCTCGATCTGCGGCTGCGCCATGCGTCGATGAAGGAGAAGAGCGGACTGCAGATTGACAATTTGAGCGGTCACGTGTCGATGGACGACCAGCGACTGCGTATTCCCGGCATGAAACTCCGTACGCCCGAGAGCGAGGTGCAGATGGACCTCGATATGGATCTGAACACTTTCTCGGCAACGACTCCGGGCCAGCTGAACGGTACCATTCACGCCAAACTGGGCAAGCAAGACCTGATGCGTTTCATGGGCGACATGCCTCAGGACTTCAAACGTCGTTGGCCGAATCAGCAACTGAGCATCGACGGTGTGGCGCGTGGAAACATGGACCGCATGCAGTTTGCCGGCCTAAATCTCAATCTTCCAGGAGCTTTCCATGCACGTGCGACAGGTCATGTTGAGAACCTCAGCGACCTGAAGCGGCTGAAGGCAGATGTTGATATTGACGCAAAGACCCAGAATATTGATTTTGTGAAGGCTCTCCTTGACAAGGATATGCAGAAGCAGCTACGGTTGCCTCCTACCGCGTTGAACGGAAATGTGAAGGTTGACGGCAACAGTTATGCTGCCGACCTGACAGCCCGCGAGGGTAGGGGAAGTATGTACTTGAAAGGCTCCCTCGATGCCAAGCGCATGAAGTATCAGGCCCGCGTGAAGACACAGGCGATGCCGTTGCAGCATTATCTGCCCGGAATGGGCCTCAATCCGCTTACTGCCGATATCGACATCGACGGACAGGGGTTCGATCCGATGTCGCCCAAGACACGTATGAATGCTAAAGCGCGGATTGGAAAGTTCAAGTATGCAGGCTATTCCCTGGACGGAATGACAGCCGATGCGCGAGTCAGCAACGGTCGTGGCCGTGCCCATGTGATTAGCCATAACGGTCTGCTCGACGGGGATGTCACCGTTGATGCGCTGCTCAATACGAAGAACATACGTGCCACTGTTGCAGCCGATGTCGTCAAGGCAGATCTTCATAAACTCGGATTCACTCACGAGCCGTTTGATTTGGGATTGTGCGGACACATCGACGTAGCTACAAATCAGCGTGACTATTATAAGGTACAAGGTTATGTGAGCGACATCACCGTCTATAACCGCGGTGAGAGATTCCGTCCCGAGGATATTGAGCTCGACATTCTTACGCGCCGCGATACCACCCGGGCTATTGTCGATTGTGGCGATTTCCACCTGAATATGACGGCTCGTGGCGGCTACGAGCAACTTATGAAAGCAGGAAATGTCATTGCTGCCGAGATGAAGAATCAGATGAACGAGCGCGTCATCGATTTTGTGCAGCTTCGTGAGCAACTGCCCGAGGCTCGCATACGGCTTACCAGTGGCAAGAATAATTTCATCGCTAAGATGTTGGCCCGTATGGGTTACGGCATGAAAAACGTTGATATGGACATGACATCATCGCCAGTAGCTGGTTTGAACGGTACAGTCCGCATTGATTCTCTGATTGCGGCAGGCGTCCAGCTCGACACCATCCGGCTGGCCCTGAAGTCCGATCAGGACCATATCACCTATCATGGGCAGATTCGCAACAACGAGCGTAACCCGCAATACACCTTCAATGCTTTGTTCGAGGGCTCACTTGAGGACCGTGGCACCAACCTCACCGCACGTCTTTTCGACGATAAGGGCAAGTTGGGCGTGGGCTTGGGTATGGCGGCGACCATGGAGCCTGGTGGGTTGAGATTCCAGTTCGCGGGTATGGATCCGGTGCTCGGATATAAGAAGTTTACCGTCAACAAAGATCATTATATCTTCTTGAGTAACGACCAGCGTGTGTCGGCAAACCTCAGTTTGCGTGGCGACAATGGCGAGGGCGTGCAGGTTTACAGTAATGATGATAACCTCGAGGCACTTCAGGACCTCACACTCAGTCTCCATCGTTTCGATTTGGCGAAGATGCTGTCGGTGCTTCCCTATGCTCCGAAGCTGACGGGTGTGGCCAATGGCGACTTCCATGTCATCAAGACGACCGACGAGTTGTCTGTTTCCAGCGACTTGTCTGTTGACAATCTTACCTACGAGAACTGTCCCATGGGCAATCTGAGCACAGAGTTCGTGTATATGCCGAAAGAGGATGGCTCCCACTATGTCGATGGAATCCTTATGCAGGACGGTGAGGAGATAGGCCTTTTAAGAGGAACCTACAGCGGCGAGGGTGACGGCCTTCTCGATGCGGAGTTGCAACTCGAGCGTATGCCTTTGTCGATGGTTAACGGATTCATTCCCGACCAGTTGTTCGGACTGCAGGGCTTTGCTGAGGGAACGTTGGCTGTGAAGGGTTCGTTGAAACGCCCGAAGGTAGATGGTGAGGTGTTCCTTGATGGGGGCTATCTGGTGAGCGAACCCTATGGCATGCGCCTCCGATTTGCCAACGATCCGGTACGTATCGTGGGAAGCCGTCTGTTGCTCGAGAATTTCGAGATATTCGGACATAACAACAATCCGCTGAACATTTACGGCAACATCGACTTCTCCAATCTCGACCGCATGACGATGGACGTGCGCATGAAGGCGGAGAACTATCAGCTTATCGATGCGAAGGAGACTTATCAATCAGTGGCATACGGTAAGGCGTTTGTCAACTTTTATGGACGTATGAACGGCCCGCTCGACAATCTGGATATGCGTGGCAAGCTCGATGTGCTTGGAACGTCTGATGTCGGCTATATCCTGCGTGACACGCCGTTGACTACAGATAACCAGCTTGACGAACTGGTGAAGTTCACCAACCTCAGCGACAGCATCGAAGAGGCCATCGTGCGCCCGGCTCTCAACGGTTTCAAGATGGACATGACCATCGATATCTCCAAGGGAGCTCACGTGATGGCTTATCTCAATGCCGACCATAGCAACTACATTGATCTCATGGGTGGCGGCAGCCTGCGCATGCGCTACAATCCTGCCGACCATCTGCGCCTTAACGGAAAGTACACGCTGAGCAATGGCGAGATGAAATACTCACTGCCCATCATCCCGCTGAAGACCTTTACCATCCAGGATGGCAGCTATCTGGAGTTTACAGGCGACGTGATGAACCCCACACTCAACATCACAGCTATGGAGCGGACCAAGGCCACAGTGTCCGGTACCAGTGGAGTAGGCCGTTCGGTGGCATTCAATTGCGGTGTCATCATTACCAAGACGCTTAACGACATGGGACTTGAGTTTACCCTCGACGCACCAGAGGACCTCTCTTTACACAACGAGTTGATGGCTATGAGCAAGGAGCAACGTGGCAAACTGGCCGTCTCGCTACTCACCACAGGCATGTATCTGGCGGATGGCAACACCAATGCTTTCTCGATGAACAGTGCGCTGAGCTCTTTCCTGAACAGTGAGATCAACAATCTCACCGGCAATGCCCTGCGCACGCTCGACCTGTCGTTCGGTCTCGACAACTCGACCGATGCCACCGGCAACACCCACATGGACTACTCGTTCAAGTTTGCCAAGCGCCTGTGGAACAACCGGCTCAAGATTACGGTGGGCGGAAAGGTGTCTACAGGTGCCGACTATCTCGACCGCAACGACTCGTTCTTCGACAATGTGTCGCTCGAATACCGTCTCGACGACACCGCCAACAAGTATGTCACACTGTTCTTCCAGAACAATGCCTACGACTGGCTCGACGGCTACACGCAGGAGTATGGTGGCGGTTTCATCTGGCGCCGTTCGTTGCAGCACTTCAAGGATATCTTCAGTCTCAAGGGCGAGAAAGTTACCTTGCCGATGCGTACCGATTCCTTGCGCCGTGGTAGCATGATGATGTCTGTCCCTGGCGATACCACTAAAACCATCAGGCATGAATAATAGACTGGTGTTTTGACGATGCGTTGTCGCTTCGGGAGTTCACTACGACTGTAAATGCTTTCATGGCAAAAGAATCAGAATCTAACGTATATGATGAAAAATAATTTGAATCAATTATTATAGTGAGGAGTATAGTTTGAGAAACTTATATATTATAATATGTGTCATTCTGCTGGCATCCTGCTCCACCACCGAGCATGTGCCCGATGGTGATCAGCTGTTTATCGGGCTGACCAAGATAGATTATCGTAACTACGAGAAGAACGACAACTTCATTCTGGCGCAGGAGGAAGTAGAGGCGGCGCTTGCCACCAAGCCCAATGGTGCACTTTTTGGTAGCAGCTACTACCGCACGCCGTTTCCCTACGGACTGTGGGTATGGAATGCTTTCCAGGATTCAGAGTCGAAGTTCGGACAGTGGATGACCAAGGCCTTCGGCAAACCTCCCGTGCTCATGAGTCAGGTCAATCCCGCCCTGCGCGCGTCGGTGGCCCACTCGTTGTTGCGCAACTATGGCTACTTCCACAATCAGGTGAGCTACGAGAACGTGCCGCAGAAGAATCCGAAGAAAGGAAAGATAGGCTATACTGTCGATATGGGCCACCTCTTCACGCTCGATACCGTAGCGTACGTGGGATTTCCCCAAGAGGCCGACAGCCTGATACGAGCTACAGCCGACGAGGCAAAAATCCGTCAGGGCAGTCCTTTCACCGTGGCTTCGCTCGATGCCGAGCGTACGCGAGTGGCCTCGCTCCTCCGCAACAACGGCTATTATTACTATCAGCCAGGCTATGCTTCCTACCTTGCCGACACCCTGGCGGTGCCCGGTAAGGTGCAACTGCGCCTGCAGATGGCCGACGATGTGCCTCAGTTGGCCACCCATAAGTGGTATATGGGCAAGGTGACCATGGACATTCGCAAGTCATTCATGGAACAGTTGACCGACAGCCTTCAGCGCCGAACACTTACCATCCGTTTTAATGGTAAGAATCCCAAGCTCCGTCCCCGTGTTGTCCTTGGCGGCATGCGTCTGCGTTCTCGTCAGCTCTATAGCCACGATGCCTATCTCGAGACCATGAACAACCTCAATGCCATGGGACTGTTCAGCATGACTGACTTTACGTTTACCCCCCGCGACACCACCGCTGCTTGCGATACATTAGACTTGCAACTCAATTGTGTGCTCGACAAGCCTTACGACTTCTACATCGAGACAAACTTCAAGAACCGTACCCTCGGCCGCATGGGACCCGAGCTGAAGGTGGGTCTCACCAAGCGCAATGCCTTCCGGGGCGGCGAGAAGTTCGACATCAACCTGCACGGCTCTTATGAATGGCAGACCCACAACCGTGGAAAAGACATGAACTCGTACGAGTATGGTGCCGATGCGTCCATCGAGTTCCCACGCATCGTGGCTCCGTTCTATAATAGCAGCCGCATCCGGCGAGATAAAAACGGGCGGCCTGTGTTCCGTCATCGCGTTAGCACACCCACCACACTGGCGAAGGCCTCTACCGACATTGTCAGCCGCCCGGGATTCTACAAGATGCACATCGTCTCCGGCGAGTGGACCTATCGGTGGCAGTCGTCGGTCAATAGCCGCCATGAGTTCAGCCCCCTCACGCTGAAATATCAGTTCATGAACAATCAAACGGCAGATTTCGACTCTATCCTTGTCGATAATCCCTATCTGATGACCACCATGAGCGACGTGTTCATCCCCCAGATGCGCTATTCTTATGTCTATACCAGTCCTGCCGGAACCCTCCATCCCCTGCGGTGGGAGACCACACTTTCCGAGTCAGGCAACTTGGTGTCGCTGGCCATGCTGGCTGGTGGTAAGAAATGGAATGAGCCGGGCAAGAAGATGTTCAAAAACGAATACTCACAGTTCCTGCGGCTGGAGACCGATTTCACTAAGACATGGCAGCTCAATGCCCACGACCAGCTGGTCGCCCATGCCAATGCCGGCGTCATCTATTCTTATGGTAACAGTGTGGCGGCACCTTTCTCCGAGGTGTTCTATGTGGGAGGTGCCAACAGCCTGCGTGCCTTCCCCATCCGTAGTGTCGGCCCGGGCAAGTTCTACGTTGAGGAGCTCTCCACCCAGTATTCCTATCTAGTGCAGAATGGCGATGTGAAGCTGGTGGCCAACCTTGAATACCGTCCGCGTCTCTTCGGCAATGTCTATGGAGCCGTCTTTCTCGATGCAGGCAATGTGTGGATGCTCGAGAGCAAATACGACGACAAGGAAGTCCGGCAATACCTTCGTGACTTTACCTTCCGTCCCGGCAAGTTCTTGGGTCAGCTGGCTGTAGGTACAGGTATCGGTCTGCGCTACGACCTCGACTTCCTCATCCTCCGTCTCGACTGGGGCGTCGGCCTGCACGTACCTTACGATACGGGAAAGAGTGGTTTCTTCAATATCAAAAAGTTCAAGGACAATCAGACCTTGCACTTCGCCATTGGTTATCCGTTCTGATTGTGAGTTTTTCATGGAGCAAATTATATAATAGCCTCATTGTATGTTCCCTTTTCCATACAGATAATGGAGGGGGTAAATTGTCTACAGATTGATTAGAGTAGTTTTTTAATAACTAAAGGTTCCCTTTAGGAATCTAGAGATGCACTCTATGATGCTAAAGTAGCCTTCTATGAGGCTAATGATGTCCTCAAGAATACTTGCCATTTGAGATACGAATGATGGTGTATTGGTTGCAAGCCAACAGACTGTGAGGGTGTTGTGGTTTAAGTGTGTTGATTCTCAATATATGGATTGAATAGAATTGTAAACACGGAAACACTTTCTTATGCGACTCGTCATTGATGAGGACTTCAAGGGGGAGAAAGGAGAATTGTGCGGTCAAACTTCTGCTTATCAGTTTAGCGTGATGAATCAGCGGATGTAAAGCACAAAAGGCGGGAAAGAACGAAAAAACTTTGATGGGCTGTTTGTAATTCGGAATTTATTTGTATCTTTGCATTTCAGAAGATGAAAGGAGCAGTTGAGGAGTACAAACAGATTGCTATAACAACTTAAAAAACACAGATATTATGAAACCTACATTATTTCTTTTGGCAGCCGGTATGGGCAGCCGTTACGGTGGTTTGAAACAGCTTGACGGACTGGGTCCTAATGGCGAGACGATTATGGATTATTCTATCTATGATGCCATTCAGGCTGGCTTCGGCAAGATTGTTTGGGTGATTCGCAAGGACTTTGAGGAGCAGTTCCGCACACAGATACTTTCAAAATATGAGAATATGATTCCGTGTGAGTTGTGCTTCCAGGCTTTGGACAATCTGCCCGAGGGATTTGCATGCCCTGAGGGACGTGTGAAGCCGTGGGGCACCAACCATGCCGTCCTGATGGGTAAGGACGTGATCAAGGAGCCGTTCTGCGTGATTAACTGTGACGACTTCTACGGCCGTGACGCGTTTATGGCTATTGGCAAATACCTTGCCGACCTACCTGAAGGAGCTAAGAACCAGTATGCGATGGTGGGTTTCCGCTGCTGCAACACGCTGAGCGAGAACGGAAGTGTGGCTCGTGGCGTTTGTGCCTACGACGAGAAGCGCCATCTGACCGATGTAGTTGAGCGTACCGAGATTATGCGCGTGCCTGCCGACGGTCCCATCTGCTTTAAGGATGAGCAGGGTGAGTGGCAGCCACTGGAGGAGAACGTGCCTGTGTCGATGAATATGTGGGGCTTCACACCCGACTACTTCGAGTACAGCGAGGAGTATTTCAAGGAGTTCCTGAGTGACCCGAAGAATATGGAGAACCTGAAGGCCGAGTTCTTTATCCCGTTGATGGTGAACAAGCTGATCAACGACGGTACCGCCACCGTGGAGGTTCTCGATACAACCAGCAAGTGGTTTGGCGTGACCTATGCCGCCGACCGTCAGGCTACGGTAGACCGCATTCAGAAGCTTGTCGACGAGGGCGTTTATCCTAACAAGCTGTTTTAATGGATATTAATCTGCTGACTGAGGCTGAAGCCGCTACCTTGAGATCTGAGATAGCGGCTTCAGACAGTATTATTATGTGTTGTCATCAGAATGCAGATGGCGACGCGCTGGGCTCGTGTCTGGCTATGGCGGAGTATGTGCGCCAGCAGGGCAAGGACCCCGTTGTGGTTGTCCCCGACATGTATCCCGACTTCCTCCAATGGCTGCCGAATAGTGACAAGGTTGTGAGGTGTGACAAGCATAAGGAAACGGTGGAACTGATGCTGAAGACCGCCGATCTGGTGTTCTGCCTGGACTTTAATACCTACAGCCGCACGGGCGAGGAGATGTCGAAGATGCTGGAGGCTTCGCCCGCGAAAAAGATTCTCATCGACCATCATCCAAATCCGGATATCGATACTGTGCTGAGCATCTCATACCCGGAGCTGAGCTCTACTTGCGAGGTGGTGTTCCGTGTGATTTGGCAGTTGGGCGGTTTTGAGCTGATGACCAGAAAATGTGCGGTGCCTATCTATTGCGGTATGATGACCGATACGGGCGGCTTCACCTTCAACAGCACCCGGCCCGAGATCTATTTCATCATCAGCCAGTTGCTGACTAAACGCATCAACAAGGACAAGATATACCGGAATGTGTACAATAACTATAGCGAATGGCGGATGCGGCTGACGGGTTTTGTGCTCTACGAGAAGTTGCGCGTATTCCCGGAATATCATGCAGCCTACTACACGCTGACACGAGAGGAACAGAAGCGCTTCCACTTCATCAAAGGCGATGCGGAAGGACTGGTAAACATGCCGCTACAGATAAAAGGAACAAAACTGTCAATCTCGTTGCGAGAGGACTCGGAGAAGGATAACCTGATATGGGTGAGCCTGCGCTCGGTGGATGAGTTCTCGTGTACGGAGGTGGCTCAGCAGTACTTTAATGGCGGAGGACACCTGAATGCATCTGGAGGACGGCTGTACTGTAGTATGGAAGAAGCGGAGAAAATCGTGTATCAGGCTATCATACATTTCGAAAAAGAATTAAAATAATGTAATAATCGTTTGAGTTCTACTTTTTTTTCGTATTTTTGCAGCATTATTGAATAATTGAGTATGAAGAAATTATCATTTATATTGTTGGTTCTTATGGTTGGGATGGCTTTTACGAGTTGTAACGACCACGAGACTTATGCCGACCAGAAGAAAAAAGAGCGGGCTGCTATCAGCGATTATATTAAGCGAGAGGGGATCAATGTCATCTCTGAAGACGACTTCAAGGCAAAGGGAAACGTGACCGATACTCTCAAAAATGAGTATGTGCTCTTTGATAACACGGGCGTATATATGCAAATCCAGCGTAAAGGATGCGGTAACGCTATTCAGATAGGTGAGACAGCAGAAGTGCTTTGCCGTTTCTATGAGACGAACCTGTTGACAGACTCGCTTCAGCTTTCAAACAATGTGCAGAGCTCGTCGCTGAATTTTGTGGACAAGATGACTGTGACGAACAGTAGCGGATCGTTTACGGCCTCGTTTGTGTCGGGCGTGATGAGCAGCGTATATGGCACTTCTGTGCCCACGGGATGGCTGGTTCCACTACCTTATATTAAGGTTGGACGACCGACTGCTAACGAGAAAATCGCAAAGGTGAAACTCATCGTGCCACACGATAGCGGACAGTCGAGTGCTACCCAATACGTCTATCCCTGTCTCTATGAGATTACGTACGAGCGGGGGAGGTAAGAAATAAGAGAGCGTAAGGATTGAGTCATTGCTCGTTCTTACGCATTTTTGTATCTACGCAAAACATTTAATAAATAGAATATGACGCTGATTAAATCTATTTCTGGAATCCGAGGTACTATCGGAGGCCACACGGGTGATACCTTGAACCCACTAGATATTGTCAAGTTTACAACAGCTTATGCAACGTTTATGCGCCGTAATGGTGGAAACGGTCAGCATGCAGACTTCAACCACAACCGTCCTACGATTGTGGTTGGCCGTGATGCCCGTATCTCTGGTGTTATGGTCGACAGCGTTGTGTGTGGAACACTCATGGGAATGGGCTACGATGTCGTGAACATCGGCCTGGCCACAACACCTACCACTGAACTTACTGTCCGGAATCTGGGTGCTGATGGCGGTATCATCATCACAGCTAGTCATAACCCCAGGCAGTGGAATGCGTTGAAACTGCTGAACCGCGAAGGCGAGTTCCTCACAGCTGCTGACGGTGCCGAGGTGCTTAAGATTGCCGAGGAAGAGGATTTTGAATATGCTGATGTTGACGCCTTGGGCCACTATATCAACTGCGACGAGGCAGATGATTGGCACGTGGACGACGTGATGGCTCTTGACCTGGTGGATGAGGATGCCGTGCGTAACGCCCATTTCAAAGTGTGTGTAGACGCTATCAATAGCGTGGGAGGTATTATTCTGCCCAAACTGCTCGAACGATTGGGCGTAGAATATAAGATTTTGAATAGTGAGCCCACAGGTGATTTCGCTCATAATCCAGAGCCGCTGGAGAAGAATCTCGGTGGTATTATGGACGAGATGCGCTCGGGCAACTACGATTTGGGCATTGTGGTTGATCCCGATGTTGACCGTCTGGCTTTCATTAGCGAGGATGGAACCATGTTCGGCGAGGAATATACGCTGGTGAGCGTTGCTGACTATGTGCTCAGTCATACCCCCGGCAGCACCGTCTCAAACCTGAGCAGTACGCGTGCCCTGCGTGACGTGACAGAGAAGCACGGAGGTGTATATGCCGCCGCTGCCGTAGGTGAGGTGAATGTGACGACGAAGATGAAGGAAGTGGGTGCTGTGATTGGCGGTGAAGGTAATGGTGGTGTCATCTATCCCGAAAGCCACTACGGCCGTGACGCACTTGTAGGCATTGCATTATTCCTAAGCAGTCTGGCACGGAAAGGCTGTAAGGTGAGTGAGCTGCGCAAAATCTTCCCGGAATATTTCATCGCCAAAAACCGTATCGATCTCACTCCGTCGACTGATGTGGACGCCATATTGAATAAGGTGAAAGAGATGTTTGCCAAGCAAGAGGATGTGCAGGTGAACGATATCGACGGTGTGAAAATCGACTTCCCCGACAAGTGGGTGCATCTCCGCAAGTCCAACACCGAGCCCATCATCCGCGTCTATAGCGAGGCTTCAACGATGGATGATGCCGATGCGCTTGGTAAACAATTGATGCAGGTGGTGCTGGATATGCAATAAGACGTTCTCAGAAAAGTGAGATCACTTGCTGGCCTGCCCAGATAACTATTCGAATCATCACATAGAGCAAGACACAAAGCAGTAGGAATACGACAGCCGACGCTGCAGCTTTTCGTTTTACAGTGGTGACAACCTGCTCATCGCCATCGACAAATCCGTCGATGAGCGCCATATTTTTCTTGTTGCTTCTGTGAAACACATCGATGACATCGCCTACATAGAACGGGATCATGCCTAAAACCACATCACGCATGATGTTGTTCATGACCGCCAAAGCCAAAGGTATGCTCTTCACCACAAATGCGGCAAAATAGACATAGAGCAAGGAGAACACACCACTGATGGCGTCGCCGATACCACCGGGTATGGCAAAGCCGACCGCTGCATCGAGATAGTAGCGGTCCATATACTCAGACGCCTTTCTCAACAATGCGTAAAGGCGGCTGGTACGTAGTTTCTCGGATGCTTGTTCTCTATTCATGGCTGCAAAAATACATTTTTTCTTGGCAAATATATGCATTTTATGTATTTTTTTTCGTAACTTTGGCTTTACCGAAGTTACTTACGCATTGCTTTACCCTTCGGCCAGCGACCGTTGGTTCCCGAGCAAGCTCGCCTACCCGTAGCCTTTCGACAAAGCAAATTAAAACAAGTTTTATTTGCATTTGTTCTCACTTATGCGTATCTTTGACATTAGAAATGCCGAAAATACTCCGTCTCGGCAAAATTAAAGAATAATTCTTTGCTTTGCGCTCAACTTTTCGTATCTTTGGCTTTGCCGAAATTACTTTCGTTCGACAAAGCAAATTTAAACGAGTTTTATTTGCATTTGTTCTCACTTATTCGTAACTTTGGACATTGCCGAAGTTTCTTTCGTTCGACAAAGCAAATTAAAACTAGTTTTATTTGCATTTGTTCTCACTTATTCGTAACTTTGTCCCAATAATTCATATTTGATATCATGAAAAGAATAGTATCGATATTAGTATTCATGGCAGCCATGTTGCCGCTTAGTGCTGCTTCTGCCGACTATCAGGTAGTGCCACTGCCCAGTGAGATTGTACCCCAAAAAGGCAATCCTTTCGTATTGAATCCTACGGTGCAGATCTCTTATGGCGAAGGGCTGAAACGTGAGGCACAGTTTCTTAGTGAGTATATCAGCCAACTGACCGGAATTCAGTTGCAGTTGACTGACAACAAGAAGGCTAAGAATTGTATCCGCCTCTCCCTGAACCCGAAGATGACGGGCGAGGAGGCTTATCGTATTACGGTAGGGCAGAAAGGTGTGTTGGTAGAGGCCCTGACAGCCAAAGGCGTATTCTATGCAGTACAGACTCTACGGAAGTCGCTGGCCGTCGAAGGTGCTATGGAACTTCCTGCAGTTATTATTAATGACGAGCCGAGGTTTGGCTATCGAGGAGTCCATCTCGACTGCTCGCGTCATTTCTTTCCTATTAGTTTTGTGAAGCGGTATATTGATATTCTTGCCTTGCACAACGTGAATGTGTTTCACTGGCATCTCACTGACGACCAAGGTTGGCGAATCGAGATTAAACGCTATCCCCGCCTCACGGAGGTTGGCTCGAAACGCAGGCATACGGTCATCGGTCACAACTCTGGTTTGATGGACGGCCGTCCTTATGGCGAGGGTTGCTGGTATACACAGGAAGAAGCCCGTGATGTGGTTCGTTATGCTGCCGAGCGGCATATTACCGTGATACCCGAAATCGATATGCCTGGCCACATGTTGGGCTTGCTCACCGCTTATCCTGAGGTGGGGTGTACGGGCGGTCCCTATGAGGTGGAAGGTCATTGGGGCGTATTTGATGACATCTTGTGTGCCGGTAATGAAAAGACATTCGAGATGGTGAACAACATTCTCGATGAGATTATCGATATTTTCCCCTCTCAATACATCCACATTGGCGGTGATGAGGCTCCAAAGGGACGTTGGAAAGACTGTCCGAAGTGTCAGGCTCGTATTCGCGAACAAGGCATCAAGGCAGACGGTAAACTCTCGGCAGAGATGAAACTGCAAGGCTATTTCACTAATCGTGTGGAGAAACATGTGCTGAGCCGTGGTCGGAAAATCATCGGATGGGACGAGATTCTTGAGGGTGATATTAACCAGAGTGCTGTCGTGATGAGCTGGCAGGGCATGGATGGTGGCCTAAAAGCTTCGGCAAAGGGCCATGATGTCATTATGGCTCCTCAGGATTTCTGCTATTACAACTTCAGCCAGTTTGATGCCAGTGTGTGGAGCAAACCCTTCACGTTCAATGCCATTGTGACGTTGCCCAAGGCTTATTCGTTTGAACCGGCTCCCGCATCGATGGGGGAGGAGGCACAAAAACACGTATTAGGTGCTCAGTGCAACTTGTGGACAGAGTATATTGAGTATGAGAATCTGCTTGAATATCAGCTATTGCCACGTCTGGCGGCCATGAGTGAGTGTCAGTGGATGGAACCCGAATGCAAGGATTATCTGGATTTCCTTCGTCGTGCAAAAGGCTTGTCTGCCATCTACGACCGTTGCGGATGGGCTCATGCAAAACTGCCGGTAAAGTAATCAGTTAATCTAATTTTGAGTTCAAAGTTTGTGGAGTTAAGATGTAGTTCTTCTATTCTTTTAATCATTTACCCCCGCAAACTTTGAACTCCCTGAACGATATTTATTTTGTAATAACTGTTAAATATATTTACCTATTTTATTGTCCACTTTTCAAATATTTCGGTGGCGTTATCTACGTCATTGAGTTGTAGTTGATGTACATCAAAATAGTCCGTTAAGCTCTTTGAAATTCAATTATAGCTGCGAAAACAATCTTTCTCATCCCTTCTCAATAAGAGATTAGCTATGTACTTTTCTCGGTGTGTAACAGGTGCTCATCCTATATTTCTGATTGTCATTTTTTTTTGCTCTTTCTTATGTGCCAGGGTAATTGGATGATTATTCGTCTAATGGAAAAAGAACTAGAAAATGAAAAGAAGTATTTTATTGAGAAATGAGATGTTATTATAGGGAAAGATGATTTCGTTGGTCTGCTGTTTCTAAGCTTCAACAATTACCCATGTGTGTTGTTTGGGGGGTAATTATTTGGAATAAATATTCTATTGACATACGTTTCTTTTGACCTTTTCATTTCTTCGTCGAAAAAATGTACTTTTTTTATTCTACTACAATTGTCAATAATCCAACAAATTACAAGAAAAGTAACCTTTTTCGTTTATTTTTTTTTAATAATTGTTTGTTTTTTTAGAATAATATCACTATATTTGCAAACGAAACACTTCTCCTTTATCTTTGGGGATTTTTACTGCTAATTCATTGATGTTGCTGGAAGCCAGTGCAACTATGGAGAGTAATGTTATAACGCTAACCAATCTATTGACTTATCTGCAAACCTCTTTGCAGTGTCCCCCTTCTTTTGTTTTAGTCCAATTATAGGCAACAGCTATCAATGGATAATTTGCAGTGGTTTCCCATGCGTGTGACTTATCATCGGGAACTCAAAATCAAAGGCTATTTAGACGATCTCGGCATTGAGAATTATGTTCCGATGCATTATGAGGTTGTTAATACAAAAGAGGGTCGGAAAAGAGTATTGGTGCCTGCCATTCACAATCTGGTTTTCATTCATTCTACCCAGGAGGCCATCACAGAATTAAAGATGACACG
>JAEEXN010000052.1 GCA_016291595.1 Prevotella sp. | reverse complement strand
GAATCTCACAGACAGAGGCGCCTTTGTGCTGATAGGCAGCTTGCAGGATGTCTACAGTGCCGGCTGCATCGGTGGCAACGGCACGTGCAAAGAAGTGTCCGCGTGCGCCAAAGCATAACTCTGCGGGGCGGAAGGGGTCCTCTACGGTTCCGTAAGGGCTCGATTTCGACACGAATCCGCGGGGTGAGGTGGGAGAGTATTGTCCCTTGGTCAGACCGTAGATGCGGTTGTTCAGCAGAATCATGTTCAGGTCGATGTTACGACGCATGGCATGAATGAAGTGGTTACCACCGATAGCCAGTCCGTCGCCGTCGCCAGAAATCTGCCAGACGCAGAGGTCGGGATTGGCAACCTTAGCACCGGTAGCGATGGCTGCTGCACGACCGTGGATGGTCTGCATAGCGTAAGTACTTACGTAGTAAGGCAGACGGCTGGAGCAACCGATACCCGAGATGACGGCCATATTGTGGGGAGCAACGCCTACTTCTGCCATTGCTTTGTGCAGTGATGCGAGGAAGAAATGGTCACCGCAACCAGGACACCAGCGTGGTTGTCCTTTTTTATAATCTTGTGCTGTATAGCTCATAACTGTTTATTTCTTTAAAATGTCCTCAAATGCTGCAACTAACTCGCTGACAACGAACGGCTGACCCTTCACCTGATTGAACTGATAGGGAACGAAACCGTCGACTTTCGCACGCAGATAAGCGGCCAGCTGACCGAGGTTCTGCTCGGCAACAACCACCTTCTTATACTTAGAGAGCACCTCTGCTGTGTTCTTCGGCAGCGGGTTGATATACTTGAACTGAGCCTGAGCTACCTTATAGCCCTTCTTCTGCAGTTCCTGCATGGCACTTACCAGATGACCGTAGGTCGAGCCGAAGCCAACGATGAGCAGGTCGGCATCGTCGTCGCCCATCACCTCAAGGTTGGGAACAGGAATCTTCTCCACCTTCTCGGCACGCAGACGGCACATCAGGTCGTGGTTCTCAGGATCGGTAGAGATAGCACCGGTCTTACCGTCTTTCTCCAAACCGCCGAGGATGTGGTTGTAACCCTCCATACCTGGGATAGCCCAATAGCGCACCTTGGTCTCCTCGTCGCGGAAATACGGTGTGTAGTTGTCCTTCATCTCAGGAGTCACATAATGCGGACGAATCTCGGGCAGGTCTTCCATGGTGGGAAGTTTCCATGCACCTGAGCCGTTGGCAATGAAGGCATCGGTAAGCAGAACGACCGGAGTGAGGTGCTCAAGGGCAATCTTGGCAGCCTCGTAGGCAGCGTCGAAGCAATCGGTAGGACTTGTTGCGGCGATTACAGGCATCGGACTCTCGCCATTACGGCCGTAGAGAGCCTGCAGCAGGTCGGTCTGTTCGCTCTTGGTGGGCAGACCTGTAGAGGGACCTCCGCGCTGAACGTCGACGATTACCAGTGGCAGCTCGTCGATGACGGCAAGGTTCATGGCCTCGCTCTTCAGGCAGATGCCAGGGCCCGATGTAGATGTAGCGGCCAATGCACCGGCGAAAGCTGCGCCAACAGCACTTGCACAACCAGAGACCTCATCCTCACACTGGACGGTGATGACGCCACACGACTTGTGCTTCGACAGTTCGTGCAGGATATCTGTGGCGGGAGTGATGGGGTAAGAACCGAGGAAGAGGCGCAGGCCTGCCTTTTCGGCAGCGGCAATCAGGCCATAGCTGGTAGCCTTGTTACCGGTGATGTCCATGTAACGTCCGGGCACTTTCTCCTTTGATTCTATGCGGTAGGTGGCAGGAACGCTCGAGTGGGTGTTGTGACCGTAGTCGTAACCAGCCTGAACCACCTTGATGTTGTTTTCTGCAATAGCGGGTTTCTTGGCAAATTTCTCGCGAAGGAAATTAGCAACGAGGCTGAGGTCGCGGTTGAACAGCCAGCAAACCAGTCCGAGAGCGAACATGTTGCGGCACTTCAGGATAGCCTTGTTGTCCATGCCAGTGTCTTTCAGACAGTCCTTCACCATGGTTGTCAGCGGGCAAGCCACAACGCGGTCCGGGTCGATGCCCATCTCACCAAGATAATCCTCGGTCTTGAAAGCTGCCTTCTGAAGGTCTTTCGGGCCAAACGAGTCGGTATCGATGATGATTGTGGCCTGTGGTTTGGCATAGCGGTACTGTGTTTTGAGTGCAGCGGCATTCATGGCCACAAGCACATCGCAGAGATCGCCAGGAGTGTAAACCTTTCCTGCACCGATGTGTACCTGGAAACCAGACACACCAGTCAGCGAGCCTTGCGGGGCGCGGATATCTGCGGGATAATCTGGGAATGTTGAGATGCCGTTACCTACGGTGGCACTGACCGTAGAGAAGATGTTTCCGGCCAACTGCATACCGTCGCCGGAGTCACCAGAGAAGCGGACAACGACCTGGTCCAACTCCTTCACTTCCAATTGTTCTGCCATAATTGTTTTATTGTTTGTAATCCGTAATATTAGGACTTAAAGATATCGGGTGCAAAGTTAATGAATTATATTTGATATGACAAAATGTTTTTGCAGAAAAATCATCCCAAGTGACACTTTTGCCTGTTTTGGAGATATAGTTACGGAAAGACGTGAATGTAAAAAAAAGATTGATAGTTTGAAAAGTTGTGAGAGCCGAAGTTTGAAGGTGCGAGAATACTTTTTATATTTGATTCGATACAAAAAAACTGTTTGATTCAATACAATGAAGTAATCTCGCACCTTCGCACTTTCCTGCTACCGTTTATTAATAGGTAAACGAGCTGCCTCCCAGGAATTCGCGCAGCAATGAGGTGGGAGGAATGTCGCCCTCGGGAATCGGCTTGATATAGTGCAGGAACTTCAGCAGCCGATAGGCCTCGGCATACTCCACGCAGTTCTCTGGCACCTGTTCCAGCAACGGCTCGGCCTGGCTCTTGATGACAGCCAGCTCGAACAGCATGGCGGTGTTGAACATCGCGTCGGCATTCTCCTGGAAGGGGAAAATCCATCGGTTCTCGCCAGCCCTGACGCTCGGCCAGCGGCGGATTGTCTCCAGCGCGCTGACTCCGCGGTATTTATGGTCGCGGATAATGCGGCGCAACAAACGGTTGTCGGTTGTCGGGATATAGTTGTGCGAGTCGAGAAGAATCGTGGTAAGTGCAGAGGCATAGATGCGGTAGATCTGCTCTTGCGGAATCTGCGAGGTGAGCTCGGGATTCAGGGCGTGAATGCCCTCTACAACAAGAATCTCGTCTTGGTGCAGTTTCAGTTTACGACCGCTCATCGTGCTCCTGCCTGTCTGGAAGTTGTAGCTGGGCAGTTCAATCTCGTCGCCACGGAACAGCGCGCTCAACTGCTCGTTCAGCAACGGCAGGTTCAGCGAATGCAGATGCTCGTAGTCGTAGTCGCCTTTCTCGTCGCGCGGCGTGTTCTCTCGATTTACGAAATAGTCGTCCAGCGAGATGCCGATGGGCTTGATGCCGTTGGTGAGCAGCTGTACGGAGAGTCTCTTGCAGGTTGTGGTCTTACCACTCGACGAGGGTCCGGCAATCAAGACCATCCTTACGCCCTTGCGCGAGGCAATGTCGTCGGCAATCTTGGCGATTTTCTTTTCCTGCAGCGCCTCACTCACCTGGATGAGCAGTGGCGTCTTGTTGTTGCTGATGGCCTCGTTCAGGTCGCCAACCGTGCGCATGCCCAGGATGTCCTGCCAGCGGTGGTGCTCCTTGAAGATGCCGAACATCTTGTCCTGATGCGTCATCTCGCCCAGCTCATTGGGATGCTTGCTCGAGGGAAGGCGCAACAGCAGTCCGTCGAAATACTTCTCCAGTCCGAACAGATAAAGCTCGCTCGTGTTGGTGAGCATCGATCCATAATAGTAGTCCTTATATCCGTTGAGGTCGTAGTAGGTGGTATATAGTTTACCGAGGCCCCGCAACAGTTTCACCTTGGTCATCGAGCCCAACTCCTTAAACATGGTGATGGCCTCGTCGGTGGTTGTCTCATAACGGTGGATGGGCAGTTTGGCATCAATGATTTCCTGCATGTGGCGGCGAATCAGTCCCACATCGTCAAGCGTGACGGGACGCCCTATCTGCAAGTCAACGAAGTAACCGTTCGACACAGGGATGTCGATGCTTACCTTACAATCGGGGAACAAGTCGTGAGCAGCCTTGCAAAGCACAAGGAACAGACTGCGCGTGTAGGCTCTCGATCCGCTGGGCGAACTGATGTCGAGGAATTCCACCTCCTTGGCATTATACACACGATAGTGCATGCCCTCAATCTTATTGTTAACGCGTGCACAAATTGGCCCATGCTCCATCGTCAGTTCTGTCAATTCGAAGACCTCGGAAAGGAGGCTTCCTGTGGCAACATCCATCGTTTTGCCGTTGTTCTTACAATAAACCTTCACTGTTTCGACCATAATCGTATACGTTTTAATGATTCGCGGCAGAGAGCATGAAGTCGCCATTTGCCTCACTGCCAATAACTTTTCTGCAAATATAACGAAAAACTGCCAAATATAGCGATATTTAGTTTTTTTTTATTATTTTTGCAGCAAAATCAAATCTAAAACTAATTATCCATGTTAATTCTGTTCAAGCTTCTCGGCTCACTCGCATTGTTGATGTTCGGTATGAAGTCAATGAGTGATGCTTTGCAGAAAATGGCGGGTCCGCAACTGCGACACGTTCTGGGTGCCATGACCACCAACCGCTTCACCGGCATGCTGACCGGTATGCTTGTTACTGCTTCCGTACAGTCGTCGACCGCTACCACCGTAATGACGGTATCGTTTGTCAACGCTGGTCTGCTCACGTTGGCTCAGGCCATCTCGGTCATTATGGGAGCCAATATCGGTACTACGCTTACGGCGTGGATCATGTCGGCGGGATTCTCGTTCAACATCACCGATTTCGTGTGGCCGGCATTCTTCATAGCCATTATCCTTATTTATTATAAGAAGCGCCGTTTCATTGGCGACTTCCTGTTTGGTATCTCGTTCATGTTCCTCGGACTGGGAACGCTCCGCCAGACAGGTATCGACATGCATCTGGGCGAGCAGCAGGCAGTACTCGACTTCTTCGCGTCGTTCGACCCCAACTCTTTCTGGACCACGCTCATCTTCCTGCTGTTGGGTGGTGTGCTGACATTCTGCGTGCAGTCGTCGGCAGCCGTGATGGCTATCACCATGATTCTGTGCTCCAGCGGTGTGCTTCCTATCTATCAGGGTATTGCACTCGTCATGGGTGAGAACATCGGAACCACTGTTACCTCAAACCTTGCCGCCATGTCGGCCAACACGCAAGCCCGGCGAGCGGCCTTGGCACATATGTTCTTCAATGTGTTCGGTGTCATCTGGATATTATTTGTCTTCCGGCCTTTCATCGACCTGGTCTGCAGCATGGTAGGTTACGACACCGTGATGACGAAGGAGACCGCCGGAACAGAAGCCTATCTCGCCAATGCCGCCAAACTGTCGTTCGTACTGGCAGCATTCCATACCTGCTTTAATGTGGTCAACACGTTCATCCTGATTTGGTTCATCCCGCAGATTGAGCGCTTCGTATGCTGGGTTATCAAGTCGAAGAAGGTGGACGAGGAAGAAGACTTCCGCCTGCACTTTATTACTGCCGGCTTCATGAAGACGCCTGAGCTCTCGGTGCTGGAGGCCCAGAAGGAGATTCAGTCGTTCTCAGAGCGCATGCAGCGCATGTTCGGTATGGTGCGTGAGTTGCTCATCGAGAAGGACGAGCAGAAATTTGTCAAGCTCTATTCGCGTATCGAGAAGTATGAGGGCATCTCCGACAATATGGAGATAGAGATTGCCAAATATCTCGATCAGGTGAGCGACGCCCATCTGTCGGACGACACAAAGAGTAAAATCCGTGCCATGTTGCGCGAGATTAGTGAGCTGGAGAGTATCGGTGACGCCTGTTACAATATTGCCCGCACGATTAATCGCAAGGTACAGGGCAAGCAAGACCACTTCAACGAGCGCCAGTATGAGCACCTGCATCAGATGATGGAGCTCACCGAAAACTCGCTGACGCAGATGAACAACCTCATGGGCGGACGCAAGGAATCGTTCGATGTCAACCGTTCGTTCAACATTGAGAATGAGATTAACAACTATCGCAACCAGTTGAAGAGTCAGAACATCGTAGATATCAACAACCACGAGTACACCTACGCCGTGGGAACCATCTACATGGACATCATCAACGAGTGCGAGAAACTGGGCGACTATGTTGTGAATGTCGTTGAGGCCCGCATGGGTACCAGACAGAAAGATGCATAATCATCGTGCCAGTATCACTTATATCATGCAGAGAGGATGCCCGCCGCATCCTCTCTTTTTTATGAGTTCCTTACAGTCCGCTGCTGCGAACGGAGAGGCGGTTTTCAAATCAGGCATCAATTGGGTTGTAACTAATCGATTAATTAAGTTCTAATTAATGCCTGATTACAGTGCAATTGATGCCTGATTCCGACTTAATTGATGCCTAATTTGAGTTTAATTTGTTATCTAATTGAAGAAAACGGGTCTTTGAAGACCAAAACACCCTGCACCAAGTGGTCTTCGGTGCAGGGTGTTTGGATGTAAATGCAGTTTGTTTTTGTATTCTTTTTGCCAAAACCGGAGCAAACGAAAAAGCAGTTTACCTCTCTTTCAGCCGGTTGATGGTACGGGTGAGGTCGGCCTGCAGGTCAGCATCGGTGGTACGGATGTTGCTCAGTGCCTTCACAATATCGTGGCGCCGGTAGCTGGTGTCGTACCATCCGAGCGTCTGCAAGGCTGCGATGCGCATCAGTTTGTCGGCCTTGTCGTCGGCTGCAATCCGCACGAAATCGTCAACCATCTGCGGCTGGGGATGATTACGGTAGGCAAGAATGGTGTTGCAGCGGGTGTTAATCTTCAGACTGTCGTCAGCTAACTCTTTGCGGTCCTCCACGAAATGGCGCTCATTCGATTTCACCATACGGCGGAACTTCGTAATCAGGGTGTCGCTATAGAGGTAACGGCCTTCCAGTTGGCGGTTCATTTCGGCAGAAAGTTCCTTGCAGTCGAAAGCTCCCAAAGCGTTCAGCAGACGGAATCCGAGACGGTTCTCATGACCGCGTTGGATGGTAGCGGTTACCAGACAGGGAATGAACGCGGGCGAAGCATTGCGCTCTGCCATCTCACTACCCAGTCGGCGCACCAGCTCGTAGCTGTCGTCGAAGGCTGCTTTGAGCACCTCAATGGCCTGGTCGGGATAATAGAGACCCAGCAGGCGGACGGCTTCCATACGTACCACGAAGTTGTCGGACGCGAAATAGGTGTCGTTCAGCAGTCTTGGCATGGACGCATCGTGGGCATAGTGAAGCTGGCGCAGAGCCATTGCCTGCACGTCGGGCATCTGATGGTTCAGCTTGTCGCGCCAGAAAGCGGCGTCGGCATGATGCAGGGCGAGCGCCTGGTTGATGTCGAAGCCAATCTTACTGTTATCGGTGAAGCGGAATGTGGGGTCGCCGATGAGGTGACTCTCCAGATAACCCGTCATCCGGTTGAACTGACCTATGCGCATACCAGCCGACAAGAGACCCACAAACTCGTCGGGCCATTTGTCTTGCAGGGCGTTCACGGTGCCGCCGATGGTGGCTATTGTCTTGCCGTCGGCAAAGATATACGACCCGGCAATGTTGTCCTTCTCGTAGAACGAGCCGTTGTAGCAGGCGTCGAAGAGCACAAAGCGTGCATTGGGATGGAGCTTACGGATGTCGTAGGTGTGGATGTCCATCATCTCGTTGTTGACGGAGTCTTTCCACTGCAATGACTTGTCGAAAGCCTCCTCGCACCAGCTGCGCGGCACATTGTAGTTCTTGACATACTCGTCGATGGCTTTCTCGCGTCCCACCTTCTTTGCCTTTGCGGGTATCTTGCTGCGCAGGAACACCTTGACATTCTCGATACTCGGGTCAATGTTCGACACGTTGGGATAGCCGTTCAGATATTGAGTGTCGGGAGCACCATGGTGATGGAAGAGAAGCACGTCGAGCTGGTCGTCCTGTATCTCGTTCAGATAGATTTTCTTGGCGGGATACATCGTGTCGAAGTCGATGAACTTGATGGTATTTCCCGGCCGGAACAACTGTGGCATCTGCTCGCGCAAAGCCAGCTGCTCGCCCGCCCATGCCACACGGTCCTCGCTGTTGTATCCGTGTCCGCGTGCCATCGTCAGTTTGTCGAGCACGTTTCCGCTGTTCTCCCGTTTCTCGCGGGCTACCTTTTTCAGATAGTCGTACAGCAGTTTATACTTATCTACGCCTTCAAGCTCCAGAGGCTTGATGCGCCCTGAATAGATGTCGGGCGAGAGATAATGTTTCGAGTCGGGACGAAGCGAGTAGTAGAAGTAGAGCGGAATGTCGGCGTCCTGCTTGAGGAAATCGAATTTCAGCGAGAAATCGTCGTAGAACCGGTCGCTGGCCACACTCGACTCCTTCCAGTCGCGCTTCTGATTCATCTTGAACGCCGATGTCAGATACTGTCCGTCGCGGACCATGGGAATGGGGATATCACCCACAAAGACACAGCCCTCGAGCGGTGCCTTGCGGTCGGCATGGTATTTCTGAAGCAGTTTCTTGATGGCTTCGGGCGACTTCCAGTCGTCAATAAGAACCCATGTGCCCAGTCCGTCGTTCTCGATGCTTTCCTTATAAGCCTCTACAGCCTCGCGGGTTTTCTCGTAGCTCGTCTGGTCGATGACAATAGCAAAGGTGGTCGGTGTCTTCACGCCTGGTTTGATGATCTTCTGGGCAGCCAGTGAGAGCGTTGCCAACGCCAGGCATATCAAAGTGACTATTCTTTTCATATGTCTCATACTTTTTTGTTAATCTTTTTTTATTTGGGCTGGAGCCGGTTGATTGTCTGTTGAAGCTCAGCACGGAGCTGGTCGGACAATTTCTCGTCGGCGAGAAGTTTGCGGCAGCCATTGATGATGTCTGTACGGCGGTAGGAGTGGACGAACCATCCTAAAGCCTCAGCCATGATAGTGCGCAGCGCGTCGGGGTTCTGCTGGTCGGCAATGAAGTCCAGATAGCGGTCGATGCCACCGGTGCGCGGATAGTTGCGCAACAAGCGGATGGCCATCATGCGGTCGTCGTCCTTTGCCTGCTGGTCAAAGATGACTTGCTCCTGTTTCCGTTTGCTGGCAAACTGGCGTCTGATGGCTTCTATGGCATGCTTCCGCTCGTTGTCCATGTCGGTACGGTTGGCATGGTCGAAATAGTTCTCCAAAGCCTTGACGATACCCTCCTCGTCGAACAGGAAGATGGAACTGTTCAGTGCATACTGGGCACGGACAAGTTCCTCGTCGCCTTGCAGCACGTCAATGACATCGGGAATGAGTGCAGGGTCGGCAATGTCGCCGGCATAACTGGCACAGCTGCGGGCAATGCGCTCATAAGAATCATGCAGTCCGATGCGCACCGCCTCGGTGAAGTCGGCGTTCGAATAGCGGCTGAGCATTTTCAGACATTCCATTCGCACTGTATGAAGACTGCTTTGCTTGAACTTGTCAAGGAAGAATGCTGACTGGCTGAGCGAGGTGTCCAAATCAGCCAGTTTCCGCAATGCCAGACACTGAATGTCGGCATACGGGCTCTCCAGTTGCTTGCGCCAGAAAGCGGCATCATGGGCATGCAACACAACATCCGTCGTAAGACTGTTCACCTGGACAGGTGTGAAGTGTACCGTCGGGTCGCCCAGTAGATGACCTTCCAGTGTTGCCACCTGCCGGTTGTACTGTCCGACGCGCAAGCCGTGAGACAACAGACCCACCATCTCGATGATCCAGCGGTCCTGCAGCACATTGCGGGTGTTCCCCTGACAGACTAATGTCTTGCCAGGATTGAAGATGTAGTGTCCTGCCACGTAATCGGAGTCTTGGAACGAGCCGTTGTAACAAGCATCGAACATCACCATGCGGGCATTGGTCGTACGCCCTTTCAGGTCGGCAGTACTGATATACACATCGGCATCGGTGACAGAGTCGTTGCGCCAATAGTCAGCGTTCTTGTAGTCCTTGAAGAACTTCGGTGTGAGATGGAATTTCGTTTGCATGGCCTGCAGAAGAGAATCCTCGTTCAAGTGCTTTCGCTCCACATGCCGGCGCACAGCGGAGTAGATGTTACCGCGGAACAGTTGCAGGCGATGTTCGTCGTTGTCGCCCTGCAGGTGCTCGTTGACAAGCTGCTGCGTGGGCGTTCCGTGCTCGTGGAACATGAAGAGGTCGAGGTCGGTGCGGAGCATCTCGTCGAACATCTTATATTTCATCGGCTGGTTCATGCGGAAATTCCAGTGCTTGAAACTAGTTCCGCTGTGGAAAGCCAGCGGGAAGTTCTCGCGATAGGCTTTCTCCTCGTCCATATAGACCATCAGACAGTCGAAGTTGTAGGAGCCTCCGTTGTAGGTGACCACCTGGTCGAGCGGGTTCCGGTCAACCTCGTATTTTGCCTTAGCGGCCTTTTCCAAGAAAGCCGAGACGGCTGCATATTTGTCACCGCCGATGCCCGGACGGTGGCAGATGCGTGCGGAATAGAAGTTTGGCTGGAGTCTCTGCGGACTATCCTCGGTCAGCTCATAGTAGAACAGCGTCTTATCATCGGCATCTTGCTGCAGGAAGCGAAACTGCAGATGCAGGTCATCGTAGAACCGGTCGCTGGGGACACTCGACTCCTTGATGCCGAACGTCAGTTCATTCATCTTGAAAGCTGTCGTCATGTGTTGTGCGTTACGAATCATCGCCACAGGAATATCGCCTACGAGTACGATTCCCTCGAGCATAGGACATTCCTGATACAATTGCGTGATGACCGTCCTTACCTGCATCGGGTCGCGCCAGTTCGCATAGACGACATACGTCGACAGACCGTCGTGCTCAACGGCATCACGATATTTCATGATGGCGTCCTGGCACTGGGTGAAGGTGCTCTTGTCGGCAATGATGGCGAACGCGGTGGGGTGCTGCCGTACAGGCTGCATCACCACGGGCTCGTCAGGTACTGCTTTCACCTTCTTCTTGTTGCTTGCGGCAAACAAGACTACAGGCATCAGGGCCAGGAGCAGGAAACAAGCATATATTTTTCTCATATTTCTCATAGCGCGTTTATTTTAGACGATAATAGGTTCGTGCCGCATCGTTCTTCACAACTTCTGAGACATTCCCGTCGCTCATCAGTTGCTGGCAGGCATTGATGATGAGTTGTTTGTTGATCGAGTTCTTGAACCACGCCAGCGACTGCAGCATGGCCACCTTCAGCTCGTCGGTTTCCGACGGGTCGAGCAGAATCTTCACATATTGAGGAACGGCATAGTGCACATTTGTGTTCATGAGCGACTTGATCATCGACTTTCTGTAGCCTGCCTTTGCCGAGGTGTCGAGGATGGTCTCGTTGATGCCGGCCATGGTCTTGTTTTCCTTCAGCAGACTTGCGGCAACCTCTTCCTTGTCCTGGACATACGTGGTCGGTAGCACTTTGTCGATGGCTTTCTGAAGCGCCTGCGGCTCAAACGCGCGTAGTGTCATACCGATGTCGAAATGCTCGCGCTCGGAGAAATAGTTCTCGATGTACTCTTTCACCAGCAGGGGAAGATACTCCTCACGGCCCACATTACGCATCCAGTTCACTGTCGAGCGGCGGATAAACTCATACGGGTCGCTGATCGACTTTAGCAGAATGTCCTCGAAGTCCTTGCCGCCCATCTTCTCGAGCAGTGAGACAGCCGTATACCTGACCATCCAGAAAGGCGACGACAGATACTTGTCTTTCAGCAGACGCCCCAGTCCGCTATAGCCGTGATGATAGAGCAGATACATCGCCATGTTCTGAATGTCGGCATATGAGGAGTTTAGCCACTGCAGCGCCTGCTGCTCGTCGTATGGCGCACTCAGCATGGCCGAGGCGTCGATACTGTCGTCAAACGAGGTGAATCGCAAGGTCGGGTCGCCAATAACATGGCTCTCAAGGATATTCGTGAGTTTTGCCCATTGACCTACGCGGGCTCCCATACCCAGCAGTCCCAGCATGTCGTTGGCCATCTTGTCCTGCAGCACATTCACGCTGTTGGCAAAAGCCACGGCTGCTTTTCCGTCGCTGAAGATGTAACGTCCGGCGATATAGTCGTCCTCACGGAAGTCACCATTGTAGCAGGCGTCGAAGATGGTCATGCGGGCGTTGGGCTTCATCTCTGTGACGTCTGTCAGTATGATTCCCGTCTGCAGATCCAACAGTGAGTCGGCCTCTATTTGTTTCGGGTCGTTGTAGTCGGCGAACCAGGTGGAGTCGAGTCCGCGCTCGCGCTGCCGCTCATAGTATTCAGCCACTTTCTGGGGTGAGGTTCCCCAGCGGCGCAGGTAGATGCGACCGTCGCGCTTCAGTTTGTCGATATGCTCGTTCAGGTCGGTAGTGATGGGTGAGCCCGACAGATACTGGCGGTCGGGCGTGCCGTGCTCATGGAAGATGGCCAGGTCGAGGTCGTTGCGCTTCATCATGTTGATGACCCAGTTTTTGGGATAGTCGAACATGTTGTATCGCATGAAGCGTGCCCGCCCCTGTTTGTCGAAGATGCCCGGCATCTGCTCGCGCAGGGTAAAGGCCTCTGCCGTCCAGGCTGTCAGCGAATTAGAGTAGGAGCCTTCGCCGGTATACGAGAAGAACTGGTCCAGACGGTTTCCCGACTGATGCTCGGCAATGGCCTTGCGCAGGTAGTCGCTGATCTGCTGATAAGGATCCTTACCGCTATTGACAGGCTTGATGCGCGCTGAGTAGATGTCGCAATGGATGCTCTGAACCGACTCTACCGCCAGGTTATAATAAAAGAAATTCTTGTGTACGGAGTCTTGCTTGAGATAGTCGAACTTCAGCGAGAAGTCATCGTAGAACCGGTCACTGGGCACACTCGACTCGTTCCACGGGAAATGCTGCTCGTCCATCTTGAAGGCGGTCGTGAAATGCTGGGCCTTGCGAATCATCGCGATAGGCACGTTGCCCACAAACACCACACCCTCCAGTCCGTTCTTCTCGTACAGACGGGCAATGACGCGCTTCACCTCCTCAGGATTGCGCCAGTCTTTGTAGACGATGAACGTCGGAAGCTGCTCGCTCCCGAGCTGCTGCTGATACGCCAGCAGTTCCGCCCGGCAGTTCTTCCATGTGGCGGCATCGGTAATCACAGCAAACGAGCGCGTCGTCTGCCGCTCCTTGGGCTTGACGTATTTCTGTGCCATCGCTGCCTGTGCGAGCAGCATCATCAATAACGATAGTAATAACGGTTTTTTCATATTCGCCGATTTAAAGCAAAGGTGACAGATGGTCCTGAACGACGGAACACCCATCCCGCCCATTCAGAACCATCTGCATCTGAAGTGTTTAGAAATTGAATCCGAGAGAGAAAGAGGCAAAGCTGCGCTTGTCGAAGGCGTCGGCCTTAGACTTGTGGTAGTCGAATCCGGCCTTCACGTATGCGTTGAGCTTCTGGTTCTCCTTGAGTTGCTGCGAGTAGGTCAGTGAGCCGCCAACATGCCAGGCGTCGCTGGTCAGGTAGGCCTCGTCGGCTGCCTCCATGGTAATCGTAGGATACTCCTCGTGCGTGCCTCCATAGACGTATTTCCCGTCGTTGGCGTTACGCAGGCCGCCCTTGACAGCCACCAGCAGGCGGTTGTTCAGCCGGTCACCCACCTTGAAGTTCTTCTTGGCCTCCAAGTCGATGAACACGTTCTTCGAGTCCTTGGTCGACGGTGGCAGGATATACTCGTCCTCGAGACCCACGTAAGCCACGCTGGCATCCACGCGCCAGTCGTACTCGTCGCCGCGGTTGCGCATGATGCCATACTTGAACGAGGCAGTACGCGTGACATAGGTCGAGCGGATGTCGTGGTGCAGGTCTATCCATCCCTGCTGAGCCTCGGTGTTGTCGCGCTGGTTCATGTACTGGATGCCGTCGATGTGGCGGTATCCCCAGGCGGCTTTCAGCGTGTGGGTGAAGTTCTCACCGGCGCAGATGGCAGTTCCCTTCACGTCGATGGTCTGGTCTTTGGCCTGGAACATCTTCCGCGGTGTAGAGAGCGACTGCTCAGCCTGCTCCACGCGCTTGGCATAGGCGCCCTCGATCATGATGTTCCATGCTCCAGCCTCATACTGATACTGGATGGCAGTACCAATGCGGTCGCCAATATAGTTGGTGGTAGGACCTGATGAGCCGTAGTCCTGTGTGGAGTTACCAACACCGTAGGTAGCCCAGTAGTACTGGTACAGATAATAGTAGACGTTATCCATGCGCGAGTCTTCCTTGATGGAGGTATAGTCGACGTTCACACCGAAGCGGTGGTGCCTGTTGAAGGCAAACGTGGCACTCGGCACTAAGCGTAGCGTATAGAAGCGGGTGTCCACACTCGGGTCGCGCTGCTTGGCAGCCAGCGAGGCTTTGTAGTCGCCAGCCAGACCGAGCGTCAGCCAGTTGTTGATGACGGGCGACGACACGCGTGCCTGCAGGTCGTAGTACTGGTTACGCCACTTGCTGTCCTGATACTCGTCGATAATGTAATAAGGCATTCCGCGGAACGGGTCGGCGATAGAGGCATTATAGCTGGCGTCGGTGAGGTTCTCATGCTCGAACGAGAACTTTCCCCACAAGAACACCTTGTCCAGGTTCATGAATCCCTCGCTGCTGATTGAGAAGGCCTTGTCTTTCTCGCCCTGTTGCGGACGCTTGAAGTCGCCGCTCTCCACGTCGTATCCGGCGATGATGTTCGAGAAGTTGCGCGTATTGTCGTAAACCGTACCGGCAGCCGTCTGGGTGTTGAACCAGAGGTTCTGCTCCTTCAGTTTCTCTATGGCAGCAGGTGAGTTGGCAACCTGGGCTGTCGCAGATACCGATACTGCCAGCAGGATGGTGGTTGCCGCCGATTTGAATATGCTGTTATATAGTTTCATATGCTATAGTCTTTTAGAGTTCTACATAGTCGGACTAATAGGTGACATTCCATGAGGGAACACCCGTTCCGTAGCGGTGGAGCATCGGAACTACACGGCGCTCAAAGTCGTCGGTCGAGTTGTTCGTGTCCTGGAAGATCAGCGCACCGTTCTCACGGCGGATGGTGTCGCCATCCTCCGTCAGGCTGACCTTACGCGCGATGCCCAGTCCGCAATAGGTCTCGCCGACAGTGGTCACACCGGCGTCGAGCACGGCAGGGATACGCTTTGCGTCGGCGTAGGTGTCGTTGTTCACGGCCTCCACGGCGTCAAGCACATAGACGATGGGGATGCGGGCCTTGCGCTCCACCGAGGATGTCGACAGGTCGTCGGCCTGCAGGTCCAGGTTGTTCACGGGGTCCCAGCTTTCGCCGGCAGGCACACGGAAAATCACGTAGGCAGAGCCGAACACTGGTGTCAGATACTGTGGCACGGTTCCCATCTCGCCCTTACCGTTGTAGTAGACGTGCAGCATGTCGATGGCAGGCTGGTCGGGGAAGTTGGCGTTGTTCATGTTGAACTCAAACTCCGCGTGGCTGCAGTCGACAGGTGAGTTGGGATTGTAAATCTCCAGCTTGTGGTTGGCGGCAAACTGGGCAACCACAGCCGACTCGCCGGGCTGCAGGGGATACTGTGTTCCGTTGCCCGGGAATTTCCATACGCGCTCGCCGTAGCAGTATTTGTTGCCGTCGCTCTCAGGCCATACCGGCAGGTTGCGCGTGGCGTTCGTCGGGAACAGGTGGGCGAAATAGACACCGTCGAGATACTGCACCTCGCTCGAGTTGTTGTAAATCTCGTAGAACTGGTCGCGGAAATAAGAGAATCCCACCGGGGGCTTCGAACCGCAGTAGTAGATTTCCTTGAACACCAGCGGGCTCACCTTCAGTCCCTGCATCGTGATTGTCACCTTGTTCTCACCCTCGAACAGGGCCTTGTTCACCGAGTTGCCGTTGATGTAGTACTCAGCGCCCTCATTGTCCTTGGCGGTTCCCGACACCGAGATGGTGTATACGCCAGGAATCACGTCGCTCACGTTGACCTCCTCACCCGAAAACTCTTTCCGGTAAGAATATCCTTCCGAATTGTTCACTATCTTAACCACTAATCCCTCAGCCGACCGCATGTTGGGAACATCAATGTTGAGCTTGACCGATACGTCAAGCGGCTTGATTCTCACCGACTCGTCGGCCTCCTTGAAACGGTCGCACGAGAAGACCGCCAGCAAGGCGATAGCTAACAAGATATATAAATTATTCTTTTTCATATTCTGACAAATTAAATCTTTATTGACAGCTCCATACCGAAATAGAAACGATTGTTCATCACCTCGTACTGGCCGGGGTTTCTTCGGCTGACGCGGCGCGGATAACTGCGGAACATATTGTTGGCAAAGAAAGAGACACGAAGCATGTCGCTGATTTCCTTCGTGAGGTTCAGGTTAAAACAGAAGTAGGGGTTGTACGAGTCCCTGACGGCGTTCGAGTGGCTCGGATAGTTGATCAGGTAGCTCAGTCCCTCGTCCTTCAGCTGCTGCGTGTTGGTATACTTGCCGGGACCGAACATGTGAGCCTGTCCGTCAGCCATCGACACGTAGCCCACGGGAATGCTGTCGTTGTAGTAGGTTGTCCAGTCCATCTCCTGCCATGTGGCCTGAGCGGTGAACGTGGCAACGAAACCGATTCGCGGAATGTTGTGCGTGATACGCAGCGCCGTGGTGAAGCCCTGGTCGTGGTGCTCCGAGCGGTGCTTGTCGTAGATACCCACATCGTGGCGGCTGGCAGGATTCTCCGAGTTGTTCTCGTAGACGTAGTAGTCGTCCGAGTAGGCGTCGCAGCGGGTCCATGCGCCGTTCAGCTGGAACGAAGTGCGGATGGCCTCGATACGTCCGAGGTCGAGTTCAAACTCCACACCTCTTGTCTTCGAGAAGCGCGGGTTGCTCGGCGTGTTGAAGTACGAGAGCACCTGGTATTGTGTGACGTCGAACTTCGTCGGGTCGTCGGCGTTGCGGCTGAACTTGTTGTAAGGCACCAGCTTGAAGCCGTCGAGCGAGGTCGAGAGCGAGTAACCGTTCTTCAGCTGCTCCTCGAAGGCAGTCACCGAGAGGCTCATCTTGCCGATGTTCAGGTCGAAGCCAATCTCCTTCTTGTAGTTCTTCGCCACCTTCAGGTCCTTGTTCTGCGTGTCGAAGATGCGCGTTGTGGTGATGAACTTACGGTCAGCCTCGGGGATGGCCTCGTTGGCCAGCTCGTTGATGCCCGTATACTCGAAGTAGGCGTTCTCCGGATAGAGGTAGAGCAACGTGGGCATCTTGGCCGTTACGCCATAGCCGCCTCGGAGCGTCAGCACCTCGGGGATAATATCTATAGAAAGGTTCGCGCGCGGAGAGAAAGTGCCGCCCACCACCGAGCAGTTGTCGTAGCGGCCGCCCACCTGCAGGTTGAGTGCGTTCTTGCCAATCATCCAGTTGAAGCTCTCCTCGGCGAATACACCAAACTGCGTGATCCAGGGGATATCCTTATACGAGCGCGGACGGAACGAGCCGTTCAGCACCGATACGGGTCGCAATGGCGGCGTGGTCTGTCCGAACTTCTTTCCCTCACCCTCGTTGCCGTCGGTCTTGAAGTCGGCACCCAGCAGGATGCGGTTGTTCACGCTGCCGAAGTGCTTGAAGAAGTTGGCGGTCAGCTTGGCGAAGAAGTTGATTTCCTTACTGTCGATGCTGTTGTGCTCGATATAGCTGCTGGGCAGGTAGTAAGCGAAGTAGCCCGCGTCGGCTGCCGAGAAGTTGGTAATCTCCTTGCCGTCGGCGGTATACAGGTGCTCGCCCGGCTTGTTCGAGAGCACCGCTCCGTCGGTCATCACGGCAGAGTAGGGTGCGTTACCCGAGCTTGTGGCCTCCTCGTGGAAGCTGTTCTTCGCGGTATAGCTTCCCGACACCACGTAGCGGATGTTCTCCAGCCAGCCCTTGTTGATGTTGAACAGACCGTTCGTGTTCAGCGTGAATCCCAGGTCCTCGCCGCGGCTCTTCACCATCAGAATCTCGTCGACGGGGTTCTTGTCGCGCTGGTCCTTGCCGTAGAACACGTCCAGCGAGGTGTTCGAGCGCAGCGTGTTGTTCAGGAAGACGTTCGAGTACAGGGCCTTTGCCGTCAGACGCTGGTAGTGCAGGTAGCTCTGTTTCACGTCGTTCACGTTGTAGGCGTAGTCGGCGCTCAGGTTCAGGGCACCCTTCTTGCCGCCCAGTTCGAAGCCCGTTCCGATACTGCCCTGATAGACGTTCGGGTTGGCTTTCGCCTTGATGCGCAGGGGCTCACGGCCAGCCTTCGAGTGGATGATCACCGCACCCGACGTAAGGTCGCCATATTCCACCGACGGAATACCGCGGATAATCTCCACGCTCTCGATATTCTCCGTAGAGATGCTGCGCACGTCGATACCGTCCGAGGGAGCGGCACCGCCACCCAGGGCAGCCAGCGCTCCTGAGTTAGTCTCCGACGACGTGGTAGGATTCAGCACCGAGAGGTTTGCGTTGTTCGAGATAGGCGCACCATCGCGGATGATGGCGGCACCCAGCGAGTTCTGCGCGCTGTTGTACGATCCCGTCTGTCTGATCTCTATCGACTTGGCAGAGCTCAGGTTCGGGTTCACCATCTGTGCGCCCGGCAGCAGCGACATCACGTCGTAGAGGCTCGTGGCCTGCATGTGGTCCATGGCCTGGCGCGAGATATTGCTCGATGTCGACTTGCCGGCGGCATTATGCTGCGCCGTCACCGTCACCTCCTTCAGGCGGAAGTCCTCGGTGCTCAGCACGAAGTCCAGTTGCTTGTTCGACTGCAGCGTCACCAGCGTGTCGATCGTGTGCTTGCCGATATACTGCACACGGATTTTCACCTTACCGCCCGGAACATTGTCCAGCGCGTATTTACCACCATTGCTGGTAGTAGTGCCGATACCAAATTCTGGGAACGATACCGTTGCGAAATCCAACGGAACCTGCTGTTTCCCGTCCAACTCGAATACCGTACCGTGAATCCTGATCTTATTCTGAGCCGATGCCCCCTGAGGAATCATCATCCCCGCGGCCAGCAACAGCATGAATAGTAGGATTGCGTTACTGAATAACATTTTTTTTCTCATAACCTATATAGTTTAATGAATACTGTTCAGCGGCTTCTCTCTTCTGCGCTTGATTGTTCAATAAAGAATTATTTGCAAAAATAAACTTTTTTTTCTTAATGTGCAATACCTACAACCAAGTATTTGCGTTTTTTCTGTATAAAATAATCAGAATCGGTAGGAAAACCGCTCAAAAACCGACAAATTGTTATCCGTCAGCTCTGTGTAGATTCCAATTCGGAATCAATCCGAGCGGTTCTGTAAATCTTTTTGTGTGACAAAACTCCCTTATCGGCCTATATCCTCTACAACGGAAACCTGTCAAAATGCTCAATAAACGATGAAGGAAATACTAATCTGGTCCGAACCTCAAACCCATTAAGATCGGCACGAAGTTCAACGCGGAAAGATATGCCATCCACGTGAGCAACGAAATCTTCCGGGCGCTCGAGGGCCTTGTAGCAGAGTAAGGTTCTTTCGCTAGCTAGGTTGTTTCAAGCGTTCAAGCGTTCAAGCGTTCAGGCGTTCAGTGGTTCAGTTGTGAATCACAACACCCTCTTAAGTATATGTAACTATCTAATAATTAATAAGATATATAGATAATAAGGTGAACTGAAACATGCAAAAGGCTAGCTGAACGCCTGAACGCCTGAATATCATCATTTAACGTAACTAACTGATTATCAACATATAACATAATTATACCATTCCCCTTTCCCCTAAAATACCTAATTTTGAAGGGCAAAGATTCATCAAAATCTGCTCTTTTAGGCCTCAAAAAAGTGCAAAACACTCTTTTTCCGATGTTTTTTCCTTTACTTGGCGAACATTTGAGCGTTGCAAAAGAATCAGTATTTTGACGAAAATAGGTAGGAATCATGCGGCAAATGGCCATTCTTGTTGCAGAAAGTGGGGATAACAAGGGCTAATCGTATTTTTTTGTAGAGACTATTATCCGCGATTTCCGCGATTACGACGAGACTGAGCAGAAAAAACTTGTGGAGGTGTAAGGGCTTCTGCGACTATTATCAGGCGGTCGTGAGAGGGGGACGCAGGTGCTGGGGAAAGGCTTCTCCAGACCGGTCGGAACGCTCTCTGCAGCGCTAGAGCAGCCTCCGAGTTGGCTCGAGGAGGCAAGAAGTTCATGGAGTGCAAGGAGTTGCAAGCAGTTCAGGGAGTGCAAGACGATAGTCAGTGTGGCGTGAGTCCCATCCTTCCATCAATCCCATCTTTAAACCTTAAGTCCCAATTTTTTTATCTGCTAATTATTCACAATGAACTATCAATCCAAGCTTTTTTTTCGGTCTTTTTCCCCCTGAATGCGACATCTGTGGCAAGTGTCCGACAGGTTGTTACAATACGGGCCCGGTGTCGCAACAAACTCGAGCGAAAAACATGAAAATAGTTGGAACGGGCTGAAAACCATCTTAAATTTGCATCAGAAATCAGAAATGAAATCGATCTTTGACTTACTGACACAGAAAGAAATGAAAGGCGAAAACTCAGCACCTTGAGTGCTCACTACATCAGTCCGGCCCCGACTGAAACCAAAAAGGGGCAAACAGAGATAAACTCAACTTTCGCAAGCTCCAGTTTCGTCAGGTTCTCTGGTTTTAAGGTCGCTTCGCTTGTAAGGTTGTAAGACCTCAAGACCTCAAACCTCAAAACCCAAGAAGTTGAGCACTTGCGAAACTTCAAATAAATATATATAAATAATAAATAAGTATAAACCATAAAACATTACAGTTATGGCAACAAAGAAAAATTTGGTAAGCTCGATGCTCATGAGCGTCGCTACCGCAGGTATTTTTAGTTTCACGTTCGTTTTCACAGCTTGCAACGACGACGAGATTTTAGAAGGTGCAGAATTGGCACCAGTTATGGAGCAGGAGTACAACGGACCGCTGCTCGAACCCTACGGACTTTCATTCTACGACTTCGTGACAACCAATGACGTTACTATCCTCAACGCCGACACCACAGAGATCTCCGTCAACAAGGCGCTGGCCGACAAGCTGGGCATCGAGTCGTTCCTGGGCCACCCGATGGGCATCTGGGATCATCCCGAACACCGCGCTTATCTGCGTCGCGCTACCAAGGAGAAGCTGGAAGGCGACCGCTACATACTGCACGTTACCCAGTCTTCGATTTCTGAGGTCCTGGCAGGAAACGACAAGGAAATAAAGATGAGCACCGAGCTCTACGTCAACACCGACCCGGCATCGACCCGCACACGTGCCTTGGAGAACA
>JAEEXN010000142.1 GCA_016291595.1 Prevotella sp. | reverse complement strand
TTCCAGATTCTCCAGAATGTTCGGAGTAACCTTCATCAGGTCGTTCTTGTGGCTCGCACGGAAGTTCACGTCGTAGTAGAGAATGGCGCCTTTCTGCTTGGCATACTCCAGAAAACCGTGCACCTGAGGCCGGATGACGGGATTAACGGCATAGAATGAGCCGAACATCACGATATCGTCTGGCTGCACGTCGGGGTATACAAAGTCCAGCTGGTCGTGCGGATGATCCTTATAGAAGATGTAATCAGCATCGTTGTTGTCGTCAAGGAAAGCCAGCGAGATGGGCGACTTCGAGCCGGGGAATCGGTTCACGTGGTCGGCATTCACCCCATTCTCATGCAGGAACTGCACGATGGTGTCGCCGACGCGGTCGTTGCCTGCCTCGCTGATAAACGTTGCCGGAACACCAGCACGCCCCAACGAGATCACTCCGTTGAACACGCTACCACCCGGAACGGCGCCGATGGGCTGTCCGTCGCGGAAAATGATGTCGAGCACTGTCTCGCCAATACCGATAACCTTACGCATATATCTTTCCTTCTGATTACGCCACAAAGATACAAATTAATTCATAATTGACAACTGATAATTGACATTTTCTTCGTAATTTTGCAGCGGAATGACAAAATACAATACCCACACGCTGCCCAACGGGCTGCGCATCATTCATCTCCCTTCCGACTCGCAGGTTGTCTACTGCGGACTCGAGATTGCCGCCGGCACACGCAACGAGCTGCCCGGTGAGGAAGGACTTGCCCATTTCTGCGAGCATGTCACCTTCAAGGGCACCGACCGGCGCCGCGCCTGGCATGTGCTCAACTGTCTGGAAAGCGTGGGAGGCGAGCTCAATGCGTTCACCAATAAGGAAGACACCGTCTACTACGCTGCCATCCTGAAAGAGCATCTGCCACGGGCTGTCGACCTGCTCACCGACATCGTCCTGCACAGCACCTATCCGCAGCACGAGATTGACAAGGAGAAAGCCGTCATCTGCGACGAGATAGAGAGCTACAACGACACACCCGCAGAACTCATCTACGACGAATTCGAGAACCTGCTCTTCGCCAACCATCCGCTCGGCCACAACATCCTGGGCACCAAGGAGCAGGTAATGGCATATACCTCGGCAGACATCAGACGTTTCACCAGCCGCCACTACCGCCCCGACAACATGATCTTCTTTGCCTATGGCGATATCGACTTCAAGAGGTTGGTGCACCTGATTGAGAAAAATGTCGAAGGTTGTGTGGCTGTCGATGCTGCTCCCAAGTCAGACGATTCGTCCTCACCAGCCGCCGTCGACTGGACACCGGCAGACAAAGAGTCGCCCACTGCTCCCCTCGTCCGTCAGATGAACACCCATCAGACACATGTCATTCTGGGCAGCCGTGCCTACTCCATCCACGACGAGCGCCGCATGCCCCTCTATCTGCTCAACAATATCCTCGGTGGTCCTGGCATGAATGCCCGCCTGAACCTGTCGCTGCGCGAGCGCAACGCACTTGTCTATAACGTCGAGAGCACTATGGTGAGCTACGGCGACACAGGCATGTGGTGCGTCTATTTCGGTTGCGATTCACACGATACTGCCCGTTGTCTCCATCTCGTACGCCGCGAGCTCGACCGTCTGATGCAGCATCAGCTGACCGACAACCAGCTGCGCGCCGCGAAGAAGCAGATCAAAGGACAGATAGGCGTGGCGTGTGACAACCGCGAGCAGTTCGCCCTCGATTTCGGAAAGAGCTTCCTCCACTACGGATGGGAAAAAGATATCACCACTCTCTACGACAATATCGATGCCATCACGCCAACCCAGATACAACAGGTAGCCCAGGAGATTTTCGACAAGAACCGGATTACCACGCTCATCTATCGGTAGGCTTCCGGCTGGACTTTGCCATTCTCTCACAAGAATCAAAATGAACAGGAAAAACTCGCTCATAAACCTCTATGACATGCTCCTAAGGAAACGGTCCGTAAAAGAAACTATCAATGTACATCAATATCATTGACAAAAACAGGCTCATTGCAAAATTCTTATGTCGAACTCACGATAAATATTGGAATAGTCAATCAAATCTGGGGAATTATCACTATTTTTGGAGCACTATGATGAAGAGTTACACCACAATATGATATTGATGGAGAAGAATAATAATGCCAAATTATAGAACTATACCCCCAAATAAATGAGCAACCATGTTAGGCTGCTCATTTTTATACAATATCGATATTCAAAATGTACAAGTATATAATTCCCATTTAAAAACATTGTGTTCTTCAAAAGATAGCTTATTTTTGAATTCATTTAATCAATACTTTCTTTGTCTTTCCATTTTGATCTTTTATGAGATTGAGCCCTTTTTGTAAGCTTTTCTTCTTTATGCCTTCTATCGTAAAAATCTCATTTGAATTCAGGTTGAACTCGATTATGTTAACACTTGTAGTTGTGAAACTGCCTTCAATGGTAACATTATGTGCAGGCATTGTTTTTGGAACGTTATTCCATCCACTAAAATCGTAACCGTTTTTTTTAGGTTCCTCTAAAGGTGTGATTTCTGAACCATAATTCATCAAGAATGTTTTATAGATTTCACCATCCACCTGATATGTTAGCTGATACTGATTGATAGAGGCAATATCCACTCCAATTTGATAGATGTTCATTTTGGCATTTGATGAAACTCTCAATGCATTATTACTATGAGTTGTGCCATTACTTACACCATAAATATATACATTCGTTCCATCCTCAACATTATAAGGGATTGTAATCGTTCCATCCTCTTGCTGAATAGGTGTAGACTTACCACCACCTATTTTTACCGCTGCAAGCATGTTACCAGATGAGGTGGCTTTGACTTGAACTGATCCACTTCCTGCAGGTACCTTGAAGACAATTCCTGTAAACTGCTCCCGGAATTCCTCATCAAATAAATCCTCAATATCTTCACTTTCATTCATGAAATCAGAACTAGCAAATATCGTCAGAGAACCGTTTCCTTCATAAAAGGCTCCTTTATTTTTGTTGCTAATATTATAATACACATTGTCAAGTATTGTTCCATCAAGATCCGATGTATCACTAAGAGCATTGCTATAGTCAATAGTTCTGTTTGCCAGAATCGGCTTGGTTTCCATTTCAATAATACTGTTGAAATCTTTCCATCCGTCTGCTGTAGCATATAAATCCTTGGTATCTGCAGGAACATACAGGGTCTCCAATCCTGTCAATCCAAAAATATTGCCAATAGAAATAGGATCAGTCTTTCTTACCCTCAACTTTTTAAGTTGCTGGCATGCATAAAATGCATAGTCGTCGATGTAGCTGATTGTGGACGGCAAGGTTACTTCCTCGAGATAAAAGCTGTTATTGAATGCATCTTTTTCAAGGGAAAGAATACCTTCTGGCACCGCAAATTTCTTAAAATTTAAATTACAGAAAGCACCTTGTCCTATATGTTTTGCGTAAGAAGGTATTACAGAGTAATTGCATCCAATAGAAATGCACCCAGTTGCCGTTTCAATAATACAATTTCCTTCAGCATGGTAAGTCGCACTACCTGATTCAACATTTAAAGACCTCAATGAATTGCATCCGACAAAGGGATTTCCAAATGAAGCACAAGCCATGTTCCCACCAACTTCTTGTACACTTGCAGGCAAAGTTACAGACTCCAGATTTCCACAACATGCAAAAGCACTTCCAACAATTCTAGTAACACTTTCAGGAATTACCGCTGACATGGAATTATCCGTCCTTCCAGGAGGAACGACAGAGCGAATTCCTGTACCAGTGAAAACATTATATGGCAATACCTTTATCCCATCAGGAATAACTATGGAAGTCAAAGACCTACATCCATGAAAAGCTTGATATTCTAATTCCCTCACAGAGGAAGGAATATCAGCTGATTCTAAATTGGTACAATTAATAAAGGCATCATGACCAATCTTTGTGATACTGCTAGGCATCACAACTTTTTTTAGATTCTTACGTCCAGAGAAAGCTGATTTTCCAATTTCCACGACAGTAAAGCCTTTTGCCTTTACTGGTATGACAACAGTACCCTCAATATCTTGAGCAACTGATTGTACAATACATGTCTTATCAGAGACGCTGAGAATTTGAAAAGTAACTTCCTTTTCTCCTACAGTAGATATCGTGAAAACATCCCCATCTTTTAGCCCTTCTTCATTGAATTCTGCTTTTTTTATACCAATAATAGCCTCTTGCTCATA
>JAEEXN010000141.1 GCA_016291595.1 Prevotella sp. | reverse complement strand
TCAAGCAGCGGCTGGAGTCCCTCTCCCAGCCCGCCCTGCCGGACGATAGCCCCGGCGCCCACGATATTCAAGGCCGTATCGGTGCCTATTGGCATGGCAACGAGCCGTGTCATCACATTGCCTACCTATATAATTATATAGGGGAAGGATGGCAATGCCAGCGGTGGGTGCGTACGGGTGTGGATCGTTTCTATGGCAACCAGCCCGGCTCGCTCTGCGGAAATGATGACTGCGGACAGATGTCGGCGTGGTACATCTTCAATTGTATGGGATTCTATCCGGTATGTCCGTCGTCGAATATCTACAATATCGGGTCGCCCGCATTGCCTGCCGTCACGACAACGTTGTCAAACGGAAAACAGATTCGAGTAAAGACAAGGAACTGGTCGGCGAAGGCCCTGTACGTGAATAAGGTGTATCTGAACGGAGCATCCTACACGAAGTCGTACCTCACGTGGGATGACTTGAAAGAGGGTGCCGACATCCTTTTCGTGATGTCGTCGAAGCCCAACAAGAATTGGGCAATGAGGACGGTAGACATAGCACCCTGACTCTTCTTACTCACCGAGGGAAACAGGCCCTCGGTGATTCTTTTTCCAGTCCGTCTGTTTTCCTCTGCCATATCACAAAACATATTAAAACCTCCGTGAAATGACCCTTTTTTGCCCGAAAATTCATACTTTTGTACCAATGATTAACAAAAGTTGAATATCGCCGGCGAGCCGGCAGAACATAAGCAGTCGTTTTCTGCCCTCGCCGCTAAGAAAAAGAGGATAGTTATGACAAGAGTAAAGATTCAAACCATGCTGGGCGACATCGTTGTCCGCCTGTACGACGAGACTCCCATCCATCGCGACAACTTCGTGAAGCTGGTGAAGGAGGGTTATTATGATGGTACGCTGTTCCACAGGGTCATCAAGGACTTTATGATTCAGGGCGGTGACCCCGACTCGAAGGGAGCCCCTGGCGGCAAGATGCTGGGCGTGGGCGGTCCCGACTATACGCTCGAGGCAGAGATCAAGGACGGTCTGTTGCATAAGCGCGGAGCCTTGGCAGCAGCCCGTCAGGGCGACGAGGTGAATCCCGAGCGCCGCAGCAGCGGATCGCAGTTCTATATCGTGTGGGGACAGGTGTACAACGAAGGACAGCTGCGCCTGTTTGCCAAGCAGCTGAGAATGCAGAAGGTGCAAGCTGCGTTCAACACCCTTGCCGCTGCGCACCGTGCCGAGATTCTGCAGATGCGCCGCGACAGAAACCGTGAGGGACTTCAGGCATTGCAGGACCAGTTGGTTGCCGAGGCTGAGGCAAAGGTGGGCAAGACAGGACTGACCGATGAGCAGTTGAGGCTTTACTCAACGGTCGGCGGCACTCCCCATCTTGACGGCCAGTACACGGTGTTTGGCGAGGTGGAGGACGGTCTCGACGTGGTAGAGATGATCCAAGGCTCTGCTACCGGGCGCGGCGACAGACCCATCGACGACATTGAGATGCGGATGACGGTTATCTAGATTCTCAAGATATTTTAGATTTTCTAGATTCTCTAGATAATATCACAGAACTTCTGTCAGCTCTCCCGTCTCAGAGTCGATGATGAAGCCGCGGACCACGATGTCGCGGGGAACGAGCGGATGGGTGCTGATGGTCTCGACGGTACGGCGTACAGACGTCGTTGTGTCCTTGAAGCCCTCCAGCCACGTGTTGAGGTCTATGCCGCACTTACGGATGGTGTCGAGCGTCTCGTCGGTCACGCCGCGGGCAACCATCTCGTGGTGGAAGTGGTCGTAGCTCATGTGGCAGGCTCCGCAGTTCGAGTGTGCCACAACCATGATCTCCTCCACGCCCAGCTCGTAGATGGCGACGATGAGACTGCGCATGGCAGAGTCGAAGGGAGAGATGACCAACCCTCCAGCGTTCTTGATGATTTTCGCGTCACCATTCCTCAGGCCGAGGGCAGCAGGCAGCAGCTCGGTCAACCGGGTGTCCATGCACGAGAGCACCGCCAGCTTCTTCGACGGGTACTTGTCGGTCAGGTACTTCTCGTAGCCTTTCTCTGCCACGAAGGTCTTGTTGTATTCAATAATCTGGTCAATCATAGCACAAAACATAAAAGTTATTTGCAAAGATACAAATAAATGGCGGGATTTTTGTATTTTTGCGCCAAACAATCGTATTACCGGATGAGTTTTTGTGCTCGTCCGACTTCTCTGGAAGAAAAGAAGAACTTGATATACTATGATAAAAAACCTGAGATTGATGAGAACATTTATTCTGATTGCAGCGATGCTGTTGGCAACAAACGCATCGGCTCAAGAGCACTTACAGCGCCGCGCCCTGGACACAGATACGAAAAAGACGTTCCGGACGGTCAAGGAGCTTCCTATCACCAGCGTGAAGAACCAGTACCGCAGCGGCACCTGCTGGGCTTATGCCACTCTGGGCTATCTCGAGAGCGAGATTCTGCGCCTTACGGGCAAGACGTACGACCTGTGCGAGATGTTTGTGGTGAACAAAGACTACATGGACTGTGCCACCCACTATGTTAGGATGCACGGGTATAGTCAGATATCCGAGGGTGGCTCGTGCGACGACGTGCTGCAGGTCATCCGCACTCATGGCATCTGTCCTGAGAACGCCATGCCCGCACCCGGTTCGCTGACTGGCGACTCGCTGGCCAACTTCAAGGTGTTCTTCCCCGAGCTGGAACGTACCGTTAGCGGCATCGTCAGGAAAGACGCGAAGGAGCCGCTACCGCATTGGAGGGACTCGGTGCTGGCAGTTATCGAGAAATATGTGGGCGGCTGTCCGCAGTCGTTTGTGTATGAGGGAAAGACCTACACCCCGAAGTCGTTTGCCGCCATGTTGGGGCTGAATCCTGACGATTATGTCAGCCTGACGAGCTTCACCCACCATCCGTTCAACCAGTGGTTCGTCATCGAGGCTCCTTACAAATGGCGGCTGAAACCCAGCTACAACATTCCCATCGGGCAGTTGATGGAGGTGCTCGACCAGGCGCTGGATGCTGGGTATACGGTGGCATGGGGAGGTGACGTGACCGGCAACTTCACCCGGACGGGACTGGCGATGCTCCCCGACGATGTGGTGCCTACCCAGCAGATGCGGCAGGAGCAGTTCGACGACTGGCGCTTCACCTACGACCATGTGATGCTGATTTACGGCAAGGCTACCGATGAGGATGGCAAACCGTACTATATGGTCAAGAACTCATGGGGCAAGAGCGGGCAGTACCAGGGCATTTGGTATATGTCGCGCGACTTCATCGCACTCAACACCACCTATTTGTTCCTCAACCGCCATGCGCTGCCTCAGGGACTGCGCCAGTTGCGGCAACCGTTCTAATTGTCAAAGGCTAACCGCTTTGTCATTGCAAATAATAATGGTCTGACCATCTCGTCGATGATCAGACCATTGTTTATGTATTTGCCTTGCGCGGAAGGCTACTATAGAAACATGGAAGGCTGCTTGAGAAACATGGAAGGCTGCTCTACGTATCCAGCCACCATGTTGCGAAGAACCATGTTATGACGCTGGTGAGCCAGTCGCCATCAATCCTCTTTGACAATCGGGTAGAGCTCGATGAATTCTCCCTGATGGCTGTTGCCGTCATTTATCAGTTGCGCCATCTTACTGCCCACCGTCTCGATATCGTGGAAACCGGGAAGGCTCATATTGCCGTTCAGGTCGGTAGTCGTGGGGCCTGGGTGCACGGAGAAGATTTCCACAGGCTTGTTGCCCTGCACGAATTCCATGGCCATGACACCCATCATGGCATTCTGGGCTGCCTTGCTAGCCACGTAGGCCAGAGGATGCCAGTAAGGACTGATCTCCGACGGAACGGTGACGTTCACAATTCTTCCGCTGTTCTTCTCCAGAAGCGGCAGCAGCTCCTTGGTCAGCGCAAAGGTACCAATAAAGTTCACGTCGATGGTCTCTTTGATGTCGCTAAGCTCCGTATGTCCGCCGTCCACGCTCATATCACCGGGTATGCCGGCATTGTTGACCAGCAGCGTCAACTCGGGGTATTTCTCGTTTACCTCGTTGGCAGCCTGCTGCACACTGGCAAGATCAGCCAGCTCAATGTTCACCCATCCCGGCACGTCGATACCCAGCGATTTCAGTTCGCTGATAGCTTTCTCTGCCCGTTCTTCATCGCGGGCACCGATAATGACTTTCCAACCGCTGAGTCCCAGATACTTTGCTATTCCGAATCCAATACCTTTGTTTGCACCTGTCACTAATACTGTTTTTTCTCTCATTGTTGTCTTTGTTTTGTTTTTGTT
>JAEEXN010000051.1 GCA_016291595.1 Prevotella sp. | reverse complement strand
CTCCGTGTCTGCATAGGGGTTTGTCATCAGTTGGTAAGCATTTGTTGATGAGAAGCCGTATGTGGTGGCCCCGCCCATCATGCTATAGATAGCCTGTGTATCGAGATTCTGCAAGGTGGTGACCGTGTGCGTGATATCAGGATTTAACCATTTGGTGTAGTCTGGTTCGGCGATGTTCATAAACTGTGTGGCATTGAACATGGCATTGTAATCATCTGTTGTCTCTGCGATGGCATTACCTCTGGGCTGTTCGTCGAGGAAGTCATCACAACTGGTCATAGCCGTCATAGCCAGTGCTATGAAAGAGCAACTAATGATTCTCTGGATAGAAATATATTTCTTCATTTTGTATGTCCTTTTAAATTAGAAATTCACATTGATACCAAATGAAACTGATGGCTTCATCTTTGCTTGTCGTATACCGCCAGCCAGATAATATGCCTCTGGGTCGATCCTTTCATTGTTAAATGCTATCAGGAAGAGATTACCGGTTTGTGCCGTCAGACGTATGCTTTCGGTATTGATTCTGCGGCACCAGCGTGCGGGCAGATTCCATGAGAGACTGAGGTCGCGCAACTTGATGTATGATGCGTCAATCACATTCTTGTCACCGTAACTATAGAATGCGTAATACATGGAGTAGTCAGCATCGTTGCTGGTGACTGTATACCGAGGTATGTCAGTGGTCAACTCATCACCTGGCTTGCGCCAACGATTATCAAATTCTTGAATGAGGTTGGTGGCCAGACGTCCTCTGTAGCTCTGGCTGGGCTTGCGCATCTTATGTCCCAGGTTATAGGCAAACATAAATGACAATTCTACATTCTTGAAGGTTAGTCTGTTTGTCAATCCTCCATAGACCTTAGGGATCGTTGTTCCAGAATAAACCACATCATCCTTGTCTAATTCGTAGGTGGCATAAACACCAGTGAATTCCTCTCCGTCTTTATTATAGACCTTGGGGTTGCCGTTCTCGTTAAGGCCGGCATAACGATAGGAGAACATGGCTCCCATAGGATATCCCTCATGATAGGCGTAAGACATCATGTCTGAGGCGGTAGAGATAGGTTGTACCACCTGCATCTTTTCAATCTTGTTACTATTCTGCGAGAGGGTTAGCATCGTGTACCAGTTGAAGTTACGGGAGCGGATATTATGCGTGGTCAATGACAATTCCAATCCGTGATTGCTCATCTCTGCCACATTTCCTGTTGTCGACAACCAACCGGTTGTGGGGTTAAGCATCATGGATCCTATCAGGTCGGTGGTATATTTATTGTAGTAATCGAGAGACAACCTGATACGGTTCTGAAGTAGCAACATGTCAATACCCATATTGATAGTCCGGGTCTTCTCCCATGTCAACATATCATTAGCTGGTGTGGCAATCTGGAAACCAGGTGACTCGAAGATGGCGTTATTGTCGGTTGTCAGGATATCATAGCGTCCTCCGGCATCAGGGTTAGGAGAGTTTCCTGCCAGACCGTAGCTGAAACGGAGTGTCATTGCATTCAGCCAGTTGTGCGTGTTCTCCATAAACTTCTCTTCAGAAATCTTCCAGGCAGCACCTACTGACCAAATGGGTTTGTACTGTGTGCTGGGGTCGGAGCCGAACAAGTTACTTTGATCCATGCGGATACTGGCATTAAACGTATATTTGTTCAGATAGGTATAGGCAGCGTTGGCATAGAGAGAGAAATACTTACGTGTGGACTCTGTCTGGTCGTGCTCCCAATATCTGCCACTGGCATTCGTTCCGATGGCAGGGGTCGGTAACCGGAAGGTACGGAACAGGTAATTATTGTATGCCTCGCTCTGCATGGTCTGCATGTTGTATCCACGAAGATAAGTGCCGTAATCTGTACTTTTATAGGCACGTACCTCCGTACCGGCCAATGCGGTAATCTGATGAATGCCATCATTGAACGTTGCATCGTAGCTTAACTGGTTACGCAGAGTCCAGTCGGAAGTGATGGCATTGTTCAGGATGTAGTGTCCACCTGTACGTGGTACACGAAGTCCATAAGGATCAGCGGGGTCTGTACCTCCAATATTAAAAGTGCCTGCACGCTCTTCTCTTACACTGAATGTCTCTGAAGGACGGAAACGCTCGCGACGGGAATTGATACGAGAATATTGGAATCGTCCCTCGTAGCGGAGTCCTTTCAACAAATCAAGTGTCAACCCTGTGTTTATACGGATATTTGAGTTTGTGGTCTTATCCGTAGAACTGTTAAAGTCTTCTACGGGATAATAGCTGAGGTCGATACCTGTGACCTGTTCTGCATTCCTGCGCACTTCATCGGTAAGCACCATAGGCGTCTGGTCTATCCACCCATTTGCATCCCTGAAAATGTTGTAGGGAACATCGAAATAATGGTTGTTGGTGTAGTAATTGAAAGATGACGATCCAAAAGGATTAACATGTCCACTTGTGTTTCCGAGAGAAACATTCAATGTTACATCCCACTTCATCCAGTTGGTGATTTTATAGTCGTGGTAGCCATTCAGCGTTACACGATTCGTCCAGTCCTTTGCAGTTCCCTTATCGCCTTTATAGTTGGCAGACACATAGAAGGTAGATTTGTTCGTTCCTCCTTGCAGGGAGATATTATGTTGTGTATAGTATTGGTCGCTCATGAAGTATTTCTCATATTGCTCGCGTCCATTCTGTGCTATCAGTTGCTCAAGGATATTGTCACGTTCAGTAGTGCTTATCATACCCATCTTTGCCTGATACATGGCCAGTTCATGAGGCCAGATGACGGCACCCTCTCCATTTTTGTATACGGAGTTGTCGGTAATACCTGTAGCACCTGTCTGCACCTGACTGTAATTATAGGTCTCAGAGTAGATGTCAAACAGTTCTTGGGCATTTTTCATCCAGGTGCGGTTATCCATATAGTTGTAGTAACTATAGTCTGGTTTGCCATAGAAAGAGAAAGAACCGTTGTAGCTCACTTTTACTTTCTGTGCTTGTTGTCCTCTTTTCGTCTGTATGACCACCACACCATTAGCGGCCTGAGATCCCCAGATGCTGGCAGCTGTGGCATCTTTCAGTACGGTAATGCTCTGAATATCATTGCTGTTTACCATGTCTTCTACCAAGTCGGCCTCTAAGGGGACACCATCAACGACAAATAGTGGTGATCGGGTTGAGTTAATAGAGGTGATACCACGAATGGTGAATCGGTCGGCACGATAGTCGTTGTTTACTTGCAGACCTGTCGTCATTCCTTCTAATGCTCCTATGATGCTGTTGCTTGTAACGGTTTTGTTCGCGATGTCATCACCCTTGATGATATTATAACTACCTGCACTCCGCTCACGTGAGATGGTCTGATAACCCGTGGCGATGACGTCATCCAGTTGTGCATTCTCATCTTCCAGGATAATCACGGCATGCTTGCTGCCGGCCTTACGCTGCATGCTGCGCTTGCCAATATAAGAATAGGTGAGGACCTGACTTTCGTCGACACCTTCAAGTACATAGTTACCGTCAATATCGGTAACCGTTCCCACGTTTGAGTCTTTCACTTTCACCGTAGCCCCAATAAGTGGTTCACCATCTGCATCCAAAAGTCGGCCACGGATTGTCTTTTGCTGGCCACTACTCGCTGCGCGGGCTGAGTGTTTAATCTGGATGAACTGGCCGTTGACAGACGAGGTGAACGGCAGACCGCGCAGCAACTCATTGACGGCATCGGGGGCAGAGGCATTCTTTACGTTGGCAGTTACCTTGTAGCGGCTGACCTCTGCCGAGGGATAGTTGATTTTGTAATACCCGGATTGTTGTTCCACTTGGCGCAATGCCGACGAAAGAGTGGCATCTTTCACGCTGATGTTTACTTTCTTGCCTTGTGCGCTTATTCCCAACGGAATCAGCAGTAAGCAAAAGCCCAAGAGTGTTTTCATGATTCTTTTTCTACTCATAGTTTTGTGTTTAAAATGAAACATAAATCTATAAGTAAGACTCTGTTTCAACGAAAAGTGTACATAAATTTTTTAATTTCTGGAAAAATAGATAAAAGAAAGAGGGTGGCATTTTGCCATCCTCTTGTCCTATGTCGCCTATTTGATGATTACCGCATCACTGGTCAGCTCGATATTCACCACATTCAGGTCGTTCATGTTCTTAATGGCTTCTGCCAGCGACTGGCTGCGTTTAGCAACAAAATGCAGCCGGACATTCATTTTCAGTGGGTCGTCAAAGGCGATATTCACGTTGTACCAGCGCCCCAACTCTTGCATGATTTCGAAAAGCGTCTGGTTCTCAAAATAGAAGAAGCCCTCGCGCCACTGTGTATAAGGATAGGTGTCTACTTCTTTGACTGAGAACTGGGAATTGAGAACTGAAAGTTGCTGACCGGGAGTCAGGGTAACGGACTGTTTCCCCTTTGCGGCAACTTTCACTCTGCCTTCTATCAGTACGATGTTGGCATCTTTCTGTGTATAGGCTTTGATATTGAAGGTGGTGCCCAAAACGGTGGTGTTGAAAAAATCGGTCTCAACCATAAACGGCTTGCCGACATTCTTAGCGACCTCAAAATATGCCTCACCCTGTAGTTTCACTCTTCGTTGATTGCCATTGAAATGCTTGGGGAACTCTAGTTTGCTGTCGGCATTCAACCAGACCTGTGTACCATCGGAGAGGGTTAGATGGTAGTCCTTACCGCGCGGCGTAGTGACAGAGAGTAGTTTCTCGTCAGCCACACGATTGTGTTTGCTTGCAGAAGACTCTGACTTGTTATAGTCGAGTTGCTTGTCACTGACCACCTCCATCTGGTTACTGCCGTCACTCAGCAATACCTCGTTGGTATTCTGGTTGGCACTGAAAATGTAGGTGCTATTATCGTCCTTCGTATTGTTAAATAAGGTAAAGAGAATAAAAATGGCAGCTGCGGCAGCAACACCGGAGAGGAAACTCCACAGATGTATCCTGCGGGCAGGTTTCTGTTCTTCTGTTTCTTCGTTGTCGGCCGGTTCTGTGAGTATTTCTTCTCGCACCTTCTCCCACTCGGCTTGAACATCAGGCTTTTGAACGTACTCCCGATGGAGTGCGCTCTCGATGTCTTGCATTTCTCGTGGCGACAGCTCTTGCAACAACTCGTCCTTGATGTTTTTTTCCAAATGGTCTGTCATACAAATAGGTCTTTTAAGTCTGCCTATCCAAATATCGTCATTAGTAAGACGATGATTTGTCGGTTAGTGTATCTATTTTTATCTTTTTTAGCATTCAGCGTATCGCGCAACTGAGTAAAAGTCCGGTTCATGAGTTTTTTCATACCATTCATTGAGATGCCAAGCTCATCGGCCAATTCCTGATACGACTTATGTTCTTCGTATCGCTGCCTCAATACCCATTGCGTACGCTCAGGAAGTTTCTTGATGGCACTCTGCAGTTCTGCGATGCGCTCTTCGCGCTCTATCCACGAGGTGTCATCAACTTCAGTATAAAGGGCTGGGTAGGCTTCCTCAAAATGGTTTTTCCTCTTTTCGTGCCGCAAATAATCCAGGCAACGATTCCGTACGGCTGTATGCATATAGGAGTTGATTTTCTCAGCAGAGATGTTCAGCCGGTTTCGCCATACCATCGTGAATGTCTCACTGACAATGTCGCGCGCGGATTCTTCGTCCACCACATAATCGTACGCAAAGTAATACAACTGTTCATATTTCTCGTTGAACAGTTTCTCGAATACTTGTGCGTCGATTATGTGTTGGCTCATGTAATTAATAGTTGGTGAATGAGAACCTGCCTCAATGCAAGAATCTCGTTGTTTCTGCCGTCCGCGCCTTACTTCTTCTTTGTAGCGTGGATGAAGTAGAGGATCAAGAGCACGTAGGCAGCCAGTGAGCAGAGCTCGCTGAGCGGGTTGGCAAGCCACGAGTCGTTGATGAGGTAGATGCCACCGAAGCGGAGCAGGGCGCTGACGACTCCCATGAGGGCGCCACCGGCAATGAATCCGGAGGCGATGAGCGTACCCTTCTCGTCGCGCGCCTTGTTGACGGCTGCGTCTTTCGAGCGGCTGACGACGAACGAGTGGACGGCTCCTCCGACGAGCAGGGGGATGTTGAGCTCGAGGGGTATGAACATGCCGAGGGCGAAGGGCAGGGCTGGCACCTTGCAGAGGGTGAGCACGACAGCCACGGCGGCTCCGATGCCATAGAGCAGCCAGGGGGCTCCCACACCGTTCATGAGGGGCTCGATGACGGCTGCCATCGCATTGGCCTGTGGAGCGGCAAGTTGTCCGCTGGTGAAACCGTAGGTCTTATTGAGGATGATCATCACGCCGCCGACGGTAGCTGCCGAGACGAGTGTTCCGAGGAATTTCCAGGTCTGCTGCTTGGCGGGTGTGGTGCCGAGCCAATAACCGATTTTCAGGTCGGTGATGAATCCGCCTGCCATCGAGAGGGCTGTGCAGACAACTCCACCCATGATGAGTGCGGCAAGCATGCCACCAGGGCCGTTGAGTCCTACGACGACCATAACCACTGAAGCGAGAATGAGTGTCATGAGCGTCATTCCGCTCACGGGGTTGGTGCCGACGATGGCGATGGCGTTGGCTGCCACGGTGGTGAACAGGAAGGCGATGACGGTGACAAGGAGGATGCCCACGAGGGCGTGTACGATATTGCCTTGCATCACGCCGAAATAGAAGAACAGGAACGTGAGCAGGATGGTGACGATGGAGCCGATGGCAATGATCTTGAACGAGATGTCGCGCTGGGTGCGCAGCTGGGCCTTGTCGACGCTCTTGCCGCCTTTCATCTCCTGTGCGGCGAGTCCTACGGCACTCTTGATGATGCCCCAGCTCTTGATGATGCCGATAATGCCTGCCATGGCGATGCCTCCGATGCCGATGGACTTACCATAAGCCTTGAAGATCTGCTCGGGGCTCATGTCGGCGACGGCGGTGGTGATGGAGGGGTCCCATTGGTTGATGACGCTGTCGGGGAAGATGAGCGCCAGTCCGGGAACGATGATCCACCAGACGGAGAGGGAGCCGAGGCAGATGATGAGGGCATACTTGAAGCCGATGATGTAGCCCAGACCGAGCACGGCGGCACCGGTGTTGACCTTGAAGACGAGCTTGGCCTTGTCGGCGAGCACCTCGCCCCATCCGACGACGCGCGTGGTGAAGTTCTCGTTCCACCAACCGAAGGTAGCCACGAAAAAGTCGTAGAGTCCGCCCACGATGCCGGCGATGAGCAACGGCTTGGCCTGGTCGCCGCCCTTGGCTCCGCTGACGAGCACCTGTGTGGTGGCCGTGGCCTCGGGGAAGGGGTATTTGCCGTGCATGTCGCTGACGAAATACTTACGGAAGGGGATGAGGAACAGGATGCCGATGATGCCGCCCAGCAGCGAGCTGATGAACACTTTCATGAACGAGACGGTCATCTCGGGATACTTCGCCTGCAGGATATAAATGGCGGGGAGGGTGAAGATGGCTCCGGCGACGATGACGCCCGAGCAGGCTCCGATGGACTGGATAATCACATTTTCGCCCAGCGCGTTCTTACGCTTCGAGGCGGTGGACACGCCCACGGCAATGATGGCGATGGGGATGGCGGCCTCGAACACCTGTCCTACCTTCAGTCCGAGATAGGCGGCAGCGGCTGAGAACACCATAGCCATGAGGATACCCCACGTCACCGACCACGTGTTGACCTCGGGATAGGTCTTGTGCGGATCCATAATGGGCTCATACTTTTCTCCTTCTTTTAGTTCCCTGAACGCGTTTTCGGGCAACTGCATTAAGTCTTTTTCGTTTTCCATATGTTTATGTTTATCAATTTTGTGCCTTCATGTGATAATGGTGCAAAAGTAAACATTTTTACCGAACAAGCCAAAGGGTTGCCCACAGATTTTCAGAAATTTTTCAAAGAAAGGGATGGATGGGAGTTTATGGAATGAATGGGAGGAATGGCGGCAAGCCGCCGGTTTAAGGTTCAAGTGGTTGTACACACAGAAAAACAAAGGGCGCAACGGGCTTTCGCCTGCTGCGCTCTTGTTGGTTGGGTGACTCGGATTCGAACCGGGAATGACAGAACCAAAACCTGTAGTGTTACCGTTACACCATCACCCAATCAAATTCGGCTGCAAAGGTACGAAAAAAAAGTGACAACGGCCACGTGTTCAGCGAAAAATTATTCTTCCGCAATGAAAAAAGTTCATTTCACCAGTCCTTTTTCTTTTAAAATGGGCAGTATGTGTGCTGCCGACTCGCGGTCTTTCTGCTTTTTCTCGCTCCGGTAGGTCTTCAGCAGCGGGCGGTCGAGTTCGAGGAGGTTCTCCATAAACTCGTCGTCGATGAGCGTGATATTGGTTTTCTTACCATCCCCATTGTTGTCGACAAGGTAACAGACGCGGTCTTTCAGCTGCGATGAGCCGGTGATGGCTGCACCGATGGCCCCGAACATAAAGCCCGACATGAACTGCTCGTTGGCTGCAGCGCGGCCGATGCGGTGGGTGACGAACATGATTTTGTTGCCGTCGTAGGGCAGTCCCTGGGCGTAGCCGTTGCCGAAGCGGGTCTTCTCGAAGCGCAAGGTGCGCAGGTTGACATAGAGCGTGTCTTGGTATTCGATGACGAATGCCTCTTTCTTCATCACCTTGTCCATGGCCTTGTCGCCCGTCTCAAATTTATAGTCGTTGCCACCCACCCACAGTTTGTGAGAGGCGGAGTGGTGGATGGGCTCGAGGTCAGCCACCTCAGTCCAGTTGCCAGCCACGAAATCGTCGTAGCTCTTGCAGAATCTCCCCTGTGCTGACATGTTCAATGCGGCAAAAAGGAATACAAATAAAGTGCTGATTCTTATCATACAAACTATACTATATTATTATAAATATACATGCAATGATTATAAATATACTCGCAACCCCAGCGTAAGTGAGAAGCGCTGAATGCCATCGATGCCGTTGTTTTTGTTCCAGTTAAAATTGTCCTGGCTGCCAAAGAAAATCAGATAGTCGGCCAGTTCGGCACCAATGCCCAGCCAGTTGGTCAGTTTATAGTCTATGCCTACGCCGGCTCTCAGTCCAAAACCTTTGTCGGTGTTTTCGGTGTAATCGTCGTAGCAGGTGGCATATCCTCCGCCAAAACTCACCCTTCCGCACCATTTGCGCGACAGGTCTCCTGCCATGACAAACTCAGGACCTATGTAGTTCTGGTTCACATAGTCGCCGCCGTAGTCGGTGCTGCTGCGCTCAGCCACAACACCAAAACCATAACCGCTACCGAAGATGCAAGTGTATTCGGCCGACATGTCAAGACCGGTGAGCCAAGATTTCTCGCCAGCGACAGTGTAAAGTTTTGAGGTGATACATCCCAATCCGCCATTGATGCCCACGGTGTGGGTGGTGGCACGCTTGACAGACTTCGGTTCTGTCAGCTGGGCATTTGCAGTAAGAGATACCGACAAGAGAATAGCCGATAAAAATAAATAAAGCTTGTTCATTTTGTGTAGTTTAATAAGTTCTCAATATTCAGATGCTAATACAAATATAAATCTACTACATAATATAAGTGGAGCCGTTTCCAATGGAAACCAGCTCCAACCGAGTGAGGGCAGTAATGCTGCTTGTGACAGTCTCTCTCTCTTTACTTCACAATCAGCAGATAATAGTTCTTCTTGCCTTTCTGGGCTAGCAGGTATTTGCCGTCGATCAGGTCGTCGGCGGTAATGGCGCGGTTCTGGTCGGTGAGCTTCTCTTTGTTGAGGCTTACACCACCGCCCTGCACCATCTTGCGCATCTCGCCCTTCGAGGGGAACACGGAAGCCACGGTCGTGAGCAGCTCGATAGCGGGCTGGCCCAGCTGGTCGCGGTCGATCTCGTAGTGCTCGACACCCTCAAATACGTCGAGGAATGTCTGCTCGTCGAGACGCTCGAGCGCTTCCTTGGTCGATTTGCCGAACAGGATGCTGCTGGCCTCGATGGCTGCGTCGAGAGCCTCTTGAGAATGCACCATGACAGTAACCTCCTCAGCCAGGCGGCGCTGCAATGTGCGGCGGCCGGGATCGGTCCGGTGCTCCTCGATGAGCGCGTCGATGGTCTCTTTGTCGAGCGACGTGAAGATCTTGATGTAGCGCTCGGCATCCTCGTCGGAGACGTTGAGCCAGAACTGGTAGAACTTATACGGCGTGGTGCGCTGCGGGTCGAGCCAGATGTTACCGCTCTCGGTCTTGCCGAACTTCTTGCCGTCGCTCTTGGTGATGAGCGGGCAGGTGAGGGCGAATGTCTCCACCTCGTTGCCCAGTGTGCGGCGGATGAGCTCCGTACCAGTAGTCATATTGCCCCACTGGTCGTTACCGCCTAACTGCAGTTTCACGCCGTAATGTTGGTATAGATACAGGAAATCGTAGCCTTGAAGCAGCTGGTAGGTGAATTCGGTGAAGGAGAGACCGTCGCGGGCTGTACCGTTTAGACGCTGCTGAACGCTGTCCTTAGCCATCATATAGTTCACGGTGATGTGCTTTCCCACCTCGCGGGCGAAATCGAGGAAGGTGAAATCCTTCATCCAGTCGTAGTTGTTCACCATCATGGCTGCGTTGGCGTCGGTCGACTCGAAGTCGAGGAATTTGGCAACTTGTCGCTTGATGCACTCCTGATTGTGACGCAAAGTCTCGTCGTTCAGCAGGTTACGCTCCTGGCTTTTTCCCGAGGGGTCGCCAATCATACCTGTGGCACCGCCAACAAGGAGGATGGGCTTATGGCCGCAACGCTGCAGATGGCGGAGCATCATGATGCCGCACAGGTGGCCGATGTGCAATGAGTCGGCAGTCGGGTCTGTGCCCAGGTAAGCTGTAACCATCTCCTTCTGCAGGAGTTCTTCGGTTCCTGGCATCATCTGTGCCAGCATTCCGCGCCAGCGGAGTTCTTCAACAAAATTCTTTCTCATATTCCTTGTATTCTATTTTTTCTAATGTAGCCTGTCAGATAGACGGGTATTTAAATCTCTCTCACGGTACGGGGTCGTAACCGGAGCCGCCCCAAGGGTGACATCTGAGTATCCGCCTGACGGCCAGCCAGAGACCTTTTACAGGTCCGTGCTTGATTAATGCTTGGCGGGCATATTCCGAACAGGTGGGTGTGAATCGGCATGAGGGTGGTGTGTAAGGGCTGATGGCTTTTTGATAAACCCATATCGGCAACAGTAAGAGTGCCACAACAGCCATCGACAACCAGTGGACAACCGTCCGTACAACTTCCCAAGTAGTCTCTATCAGCCTCATAAGCGCTCGTTCAACCGTGTAAGCAGATTCTGTACCTTACGCTCAACGGCTGCCGAATCGTGCAGTCTGGCGTCCTGCCAGATGAATGCCATCAGCACTCGTTTCCCCTCTCTCGCCTGCAGCAGATGCTTGTTCTTTCGGTAAGCCTCGCGCACCTGGCGCTTTACACGGTTGCGGTCGACAGCGTGCTTGAGGAAGCGTTTCGGCACACTCACCAGGATGCTGTTCACCTCGTCGTGCTCCTCAGTATCGAGGGTCATATAGACAAGTCGCAGGGGATAGGCCGACATGCTGCGGCTTCCGCCTCCGTTGAACAGACGGTCGATGAGCAGTTCGCTCTTCAGACGCTCATCGCGGGTAAGGGTGCAGGCTGCGCTCGCAGGCATCATCGGCACGAATATTAAAGACCTTTCAGGTAGGCCTTCAGGGCAGATGTCATCGAAGGGCACTCAACCGTGGGTGCCTCCAGGTCGAGACGCAGACCGGCATCGCGGGCAGCCTTCGCCGTTGAGGGGCCGAAGGTACCTACAGCCACCTTCTCTTTGATGTCGTCGGAGAAATTCTTGGTGAATGCGCTGATGCCCGCCGGACTGAAGAAGATGGCCATGTTGTAGTCGAAAGCCTTCACTTCCTCGTCGGTAAAGTCGTTGCTGACGGTACGGTACATCACGCACTCGGTGTGGTGCAGCTTCTTGGCGTCGAGCAGATTCTTCACGGTGTCGTCGTGGACATCACTCATGGGAATGAGGTATTTCTCGGTCTTATGCTTTACCATCGTGGGAATCAGGTCTTGAATCTTACCGGTAGAGCCGTAGAACACCTTGCGCTTGCGGTACTGAACATACTTCTGGATGTACAGGGCAATGGTCTCTGTCACGCAGAAATATTTCATGTCCTCAGGGATTGTGATACGCATCTCCTTTGCCAACTTGAAGAAATTGTCGATGGCATGACGGGAAGTAAACACAATAGCGGTATGGTTCAGGATGCTGATTTTTTGTTGACGAAAATCTTTGGCTGACAATCCTTCAACCTTTATGAACGGGCGAAAGACCAGTTCCACGCCAAACTCCTTTGCGATATCGTAGTAAGGTGACTTCTCACTTGCCGGCTTGGGCTGCGATATCAAAATCTTTTTTATCATAGGTGTCCTAATAATTTATTTTTAATTCGTTGCCTATCATCACCAAAACTGCCCCTAAAGAGAGTAGTGGTAAGATTTCGAGCGCACAAAAGTACAAAATTATTTGCAAAAAGACACTAGTTCTCTTAAAAAAGATGTCGAAGCACTTGTAGAATGACAATATTTTTAACAAAATTATGATAATCAGTGATACGACAAGGGTGTTTTTAAGACCGATATCGAAGTAGACTTGCAAAACGACCACGGGAAACAGTAGGATGCCCTCGATAGAGAAAATAAACAACATAAACTGTGACCATTGTCCGATTTTTTTACGCTCGAAAAACACCCAGTTGATACAGCTGAAAAGAATCATCTTCAGTAATACGTAACCGAGTATCACCGCAAAGTAGATGCCTATGAGCTGGTATTGTGAGGCCAGCACATAAGTCTCGGAGATGTAACCGTTGGCATAGAAGAAAGACAACAGAGCCAGCAGCAGGCATGTCTGCAGCACCAGGAACGACTGGAAACGGAACTCGCCTGTGGTCTCGCTCACCGTAGTTGTTCCAATCTTAGGAGCGAAAAAGAAATCCTTAGCCTGACGAAGCAGGATGCCGCCGGTACGCGCAAATGACAATAAGGCGAGGATAAAGCATCCTAAGAGCAGGCCTGTAATCACATTGTCGTTGCGAACGGTATAAGGGACAGGGTCACCGGCAACGCCATAGCGGCCGGCTGTCAGTTCGGGATGGAGCAACGAGTCGTTGGCGAAAAAGGTCTCACGATAGTATTGCGGCAGACTCACATCACGGTAGTCCTTGCCTTTACCGAAGCCGGGGATGTGAAGGGTGTCGGGGCGTGTGCTTCGCTGGATAACCTCAGGCTGGAATGTGGCCTGAATGGCGGAGTCTTGTTGGGCGGGAGTGGCATTGGCAGGCAGTTGGCGCAGCACCTGATAAGGATACCGGGGCTTTGCCGGGCGCACTTCGGTTTGGACGGGACTGGTGGTTCCGACCTCCTCAACAGCCTGAGGCTGCTGAACAACCGTAGAGTCTGCCTGCTGAATGGTCATCCTAGAGTCCGAATTCCTGCTTGATATCGTCTACGCGATCCAGCTTCTCCCATGTGAAGAGCTCCACTTCTATCTCGCGGGTGGGATGGTAATGGCTGGTAAACACTTTCTTGACCACTTTCGGCTCGCGGCCCATGTGTCCGTAGGCAGCAGTCTCGACGAAGATCGGCTGGCGGAGCTTCAGGGAACGCTCGATGGCCTTCGGGCGCAAGTCGAAGAGCTTTCCAATGCGACGGGCGATCTCTCCGTCGGTCATCTGTACGTGGCTGCGGCCGTAGGTGTTCACATAGATATTCACCGGCTCAGCCACACCAATGGCGTAGCTCACCTGTACCAGCATCTCATCGGCCACACCAGCGGCAACCATATTCTTGGCAATGTGGCGTGCGGCATAGGCTGCCGAGCGGTCTACCTTGCTGGAGTCCTTGCCCGAGAAGGCACCGCCTCCGTGTGCGCCCTTGCCTCCATAGGTGTCGACAATAATTTTTCTGCCGGTCAGACCGGTGTCGCCATGAGGACCGCCAATCACGAACTTGCCTGTCGGATTGACAAAATACTTAATATCGTCGCCAAACAAAGCCAGTACCTTCGGGCTGTGAATCTTGGCTTTGACGCGTGGGATGAGAATGTTGATGACGTCGGCCTTAATCCTGGCGAGCATCTTCTCGTCGTCGGGATCAAACTCGTCGTGCTGTGTGCTGACCACGATGGTGTCGATACGCTGTGGGATACCATCGTCGCTGTACTCAACGGTTACCTGGCTCTTCGAGTCGGGACGCAGGTAAGTCATCTCCTTGCCTTCTTTGCGAATCTCGGCCAGTGTGCGCATCAGCAGGTGTGCCAAGTCGAGCGAGACGGGCATATAACTCTCTGTCTCGTTGGTGGCATAACCGAACATCATGCCTTGGTCGCCGGCTCCCTGGTTCTCGTCGTCCTCACGGTCTACACCGCGGTTGATGTCGACGCTCTGCTCATGAATAGCCGTCAGGATACCGCATGAGTCGCCGTCGAACTGGTATTCGCTCTTCGTGTAGCCGATGCGTTTGATGGTGCGGCGTGCGATAGTCTGCAGGTCGATATATGCTTCCGAGCGCACCTCGCCCATGATAACTACTTGTCCGGTAGTTACAAAAGTCTCAATGGCACAGCGTGCCTTGTCGTCGTAGGCCAGAAACTGGTCTACCAATGCGTCTGATATCTGGTCGGCCACCTTGTCGGGATGGCCCTCTGAAACTGATTCTGATGAGAATAAATATGCCATGTCTTTATACCTTATAATATTAACAGGGTGCAAAGGTACGAAATTTCTGATGAAGCGAGAAAGAAAATAACTTGTTTGTTTCTTCGAGCGTGAAGAAATTATCTAATAAGCGAGTACAAGTGAAATAAAATTGCTTTGTAGAGCGGACCTTATCAGAAAGAATGCCTGCCTGACAAATGAACGTCAGGCAGGCATCTTGTTTATTGCCAACAGGCAAACAGGTATCTCTTACTCCTGTGGGAGCATGGTAATCTCTACCAGGTTGGCATTCTTGAGGAACTCACTGATGAATGCGCAGATGGTAGCTGGAGTCTGAGCCTCTACAACCTTCTTGTAGTCGGTATGGAGATCGAGACCATACTTGTGGTGAGAGTTCATGATGCCCAGCCAGTAGTTGTTGGTCTTAGCCTGGTCGTCGATATCCTTCAGCATGTACTCCTTCACCTTCTTCAGCATGTCGGCATCACACTGCTTGGCCATTGCGGGCACCTCGTTGCGCATGATGCTCAAAGCCTCGTTGCTCTTCTCGGGTTTCATCGGGCACTGTACCTGCAGCAGGGTCACATGGAAGTCGTCGCTACGGCTGGCCTGGCCAACAGCACTCACAGAGTAGGCTGCACTGGCTTCCTCACGAATCTTCTTCAGATAAACCATGCTGAGCACCTGTCCGGCGATGCTGGCCTTGATGCTGTTCTCCAGTGTGAACGGCATTTTCTCGTTCTTCCACAGCATGACGCTTGTAGCCTTTGCTGTCTCCATCTTGCGACGGAAGGAGTTGGTGACGTTCTTGTTGGTAATCGGTGTGCGAGTACCCTGCTGAATCTTCTTCTGTACGGGAAGTGATGCCACGTACTGCTCGAGCAGCTGGCGTAGCTGAGCCTCGTCGAAGTTACCGATGATGCTGAACTCGTAGGCACCAGCATTGGCCGTGCGCTCCTTGGCAATCTGCAGGATGCGGTCGTAGTTCACTTTCTTCAGGTCGCTAAGCACCATTGGCATCTGACGCTTGTTGTGCTCGTAGAGTGTCACGGTGACAGAGTCGCTGAAGGCGGCATCGGGCGAGAGGGCCTTGTTCTTCAGCTGCAGTTCATAGTTGCTCATCAGATTGTCGAACGACTTCTGGTCCTTCGCAATGTTGGTGAAGTAGAGATAGAACAGTTGGAACATGGTTTCCATATCCTTCGGTGTCGAGCTGCCGCTGATGCTCTGGTAGCGCTCGTCCATCTTCATCGATGCGCTGGCAATCTTTCCGGCCAGGGCCTTGCGCAGTTCGGTGTTCGAGAAGTTGCCAAGTCCACTTGCCTCAACGACATCGTCGAAGACATTCATATTGACATAGTCGTTCTCGCCGTAAAGGGTAGAACCGCCCTTACCTACAGCTGTGAGGATAACCTGGTCTTTCTTGAAGTCGGTCTTCTTGGCATATACTTTCACACCATTCGAGAGAGTGTAGATCTTATAGTCGAACTTGTCGGACATCTTCTCGCTCTTCACGCTGCCCTTCTTAGGCATAGTGGTCATGATGGGCTCGTTCTTCACATTGTCGACATAAGCCTCCAGCTTTTCGGCACGGGCCTCGGCAAGTGCTTTCTTAAGACTGGCCTCTGTGGGATACACGTTGCCTTCCTTCTCGTTGAGGAACGAAATGACTACGATATTAGAGTCGTTGGCAGGAACATACTCCTTCATCACCTCGTTGATGGCATCCAGGGGAATAGCAGGAATGATCTGCTTCATCATCATATACTCGTCGTCGAACGAAGGAATAGGATTCTTCTCAAGGAAATGACGAACATACTCGTTGACAAACTGACGGCTGTAGCGCTTGTCTTTGTTGCTATATGCCTTGTCAAGAGAGCTGATGTAGTTGGCCTTCACGCGCTCATATTCAGTAGCAGTGAATCCGAACTCAGCGGCACGGCGGGCCTCTCGCAACAGAGCGGCCAGTGAAGCCTCAATCTTTCCATCCTTAGGAGAAGCGCTCAAGTCGATAGCTCCCTTGGTCTTTGCGAACAGGAAGTTGCCGTCAGCAGCCTGAGCTCCGACGAAAGGACATTCGGGCTTCTCAGCATACTCGGCCAGACGGGCGTTGAGCATGTTCATGGCAGCCGACTTTATGAAGTTGGAAATCAGGAAGACGGGCGTATTCTTCAGTGAGTCGGGGAAGGCATCGTGCTTGATGACCAGCTCAATACCGTTGGTAGGCTGTTCCTTGTCCTTGTCAATCACAAAGATGGGCTCGGCATTGTCGGGAACGGCTTCAGGAACAACAGGTGCTGGATTCTCTGGCATCTTGATCTTTCCGAAGATGTCTTTGATCTTCTTCTCAATGTCGTCGACATTCACATCACCGACAACAACGATAGCCTGGTTGTCGGGACGATACCATTTCTCATAATAGTCGCGTAGGGTTTGGGGCTTGAAATTATCAACAATCTCCATCAGTCCGATAGGCATACGGTGTCCGTACTTACTGTTTGGATAGAGTTTAGGTAGGCAACGCTCAAGCATACGCATCTGCGGGCTTGTGCGCAAGCGCCATTCCTCATGGATAACGCCGCGTTCCTTGTCAATCTCCTCAGGATCGAGAATCAGACCGTCTGCCCAGTCGTGCAGGATGAGCAGACAAGAGTCGAGGGCACTCTGGCGGGTTGTGGGCACATTGGAGATGTTGTAGACAGTCTCGTCAATCGAAGTGTAGGCGTTCAGGTCCTGACCGAACTGCACACCGATGCTCTCACACCAGCGAATCACCTCGTTGCCCTTGAAGTTCTCGGTGCCGTTGAAGCACATATGCTCCAGGAAATGGGCCAGACCGCGCTGGTCGTCGTTCTCCTGAATAGAGCCGACACGCTGGGCAATAAAGAACTCGGCACGGTTCTCGGGCCAGTTGTTGTAACGAATGTAATAGGTAAGTCCGTTGTCGAGCTTGCCTATTCTGACGTCTTTGTCAACGGGCAAGGACATCATCATTTGAGCCATGGCCACCTGGGCCACAAACAGCAATAATGCTGCAATGAGTGTTTTCTGTAAGTGTTTCATTTTTTTATGTAAATATGATATTCTGGTATTACTACGCTTTTTGACGACAAAAGTAGCTAAATTGCTACAACAAATATTGATTTTTAAGTGTCATTAACATCAGTATTTGTTTCATACCCTCTTTTTATGGTGTTTTTTCCTTAATTACTACATCCTAACTCCTAACTTTTCACTCTTATCTATTCATTCACTCCTCCCTATATTCAAGAATATCGCCAGGCTGACAACCCAGTTCGCGGCAGATGGCCTCAAGCGTAGTAAAGCGTATGGCTTTGGCCTTACCCGTCTTCAAGATGGAGAGGTTGGCCTGCGTCAGACCTACCCTCTCGGCCAGCTCGCCCAGCGAAATCTTCCGCTTGGCCATCTCAACATCTAAATTCACTACGATTCTTCCCATCTTTCTTTGATTATGCTGATACCTTTCAAACTGTCAGATCTTGTTCTTCCCGTATGGCGATGCCGGCATGGATGAGATGACTCACAAACTGGATGAACACGCCGGAGAGTATCATGATGATGGCCAACGGGAGATAAGTGTCGTCAAGCCACCTGCCCATAATGATGGTGATGAGACCGAATACGTCTATCATCGTGCCGACACTTTCTATGATGCTGGCATTCTGCGAGGTGAAAATCTCCTGCCGGCGCACATTCTTCATCAGTTTCCACATCTTCCAGCAGCAGAACATGATGAGCGCGAAGGCAAGTATTTGCCAGGTGATCATCCGCCAGCCAGGCAGCGGCTCACCTTTTATATAATCTAATATGCAGGCCACAACGAACAGAAAGGCCATGCCGCCCCATAAGATGCAGCGCTCCCTCATCGATCTTAGTGCCGACTTCATACCGCCTGTTGGGGCAGTCTCTTTGGTTTTGAATTCCTTGGTTTTGAAATCCTCGAGTTGTGTCATTTTTTAATTTCTACATTTAAACCTTCCACCTTCCAACAACTAAATAGTCAGATCGTTCTCTTCGCGCATCTTGATGGCCATCCGCATCACCTCGGAGATGAGCAGGATGAGCACGCCTATAAAGCCGTAGCCAATCACAGTGCAATACTCAACCACCCCGCTTCCGTCGGAGAAAATGCCGTAGACAACGGGCAGCGGGATCATTGTCGCGCCCAAAACCATGAGCAGCAGGGCGCTGGTCTCTGTGAAGACACCCTGACGTAGGAAACTTCTCACCAACAGGAAACCCAGAACTCCCCATATCAACATAGCCCCGTAGGCCCATCCGTGTTGCGAGCCTTGCAGCGCTGTGGTGCCTGGAGCAAAACCGCCGCCTATCTTCCAAACTAGAATGCCAGCGGCAAACACAATGCTGATTACGCTATAGATGAGCATCACGAGCATGGCCCGTCCCAGGGCGTTGTGCCTTTGTTCCCAGGCCTGATGACAATCAATTCCTAATATTTTCATAATCCTTTACTATTCTTTGTTAACGAGAAAGTATGTTTTTACGACTGCAAAGATATAAAAGAATTAGGAAATATCAAAGAAAAGCAATAAAAATTTATCGTTTTGCGATAAATTTTAGCTTATTTTATCCTTTTATCAGTCTGTATACTTGATGTTTCTCGGGTGGTGTTGCAGAATTTCCTCGCGCAGATGGGTGGTGTCGATATGGGTGTAGATCTCGGTGGTGCCTATCGACTCGTGGCCTAGCATGGCCTGAATGGCGCGCAGGTCGGCACCGCCTTCCAGCAGGCTGGTGGCAAACGAGTGGCGCAGGGTGTGCGGACTGACCGTCTTTTGTATGCCGGCATCGGCAGCCAGTTGCTTAATCATAATAAGGATCATGACGCGCGTGAGGTGACTGCCGCGTCGGTTGAGGAACACATAGTCCTCCTCGCCTCGTTTAATCAGCATGTGACGGCGGTCGTCGAACCATAAACCCAGTTCCTTGATGGCACGGGGTGAGATGGGGACGAGCCGTTCCTTGCGCCCTTTGCCCATCACGCGGATGAAGCCTTCGTCGAGATACAGGTCCGACAGATGCAGGTTGACCAGCTCGCTGACGCGCAAACCGCACGAGAACAGAACCTCGATGATGGCCCTGTTGCGATGTCCTTCGGGCTTTGACAGGTCGATGGCGGCCTCCATGGCATCGATTTCCTGCACGGTGAGCACCTCCGGCAGGTGCTCGCCAATCTGGGGAGACTCTAACAGTTCGGTGGGATCGGCGTCGATGTAGCCGTCGAGCAGCAGGAAACGGTAGAACGAGCGCACACCACTCAGTATCCGGCATTGCGAGCGCGGACCGATGCCGATGTCGTGCAGGCTGGCGGCAAAGTGCTGAAGGTCTTCCAATGTGGCATCGAGCGGATTCTTCTGCTCGCCATTGAGGTAGAGCAGCAGCTTCTCCACGTCGCGTAAGTATGCATCGAGCGTGTTTTCGGTGTAATTCTTTTGCAATCGCAGGTATCTGCGATACGATTTCAAAATATTAGCATCGGTTTTCTTGCCCGTTTCCATAATAATACTTATCTTTGTCGGTGCAAAGATAGTGAAAAAGGTAAAAAAGTAATCAAGTAAAAAGGTAAAAAATATTTTTCGCAGAATATGAGAATACAAATCATCAATGGTCCAAACCTGAATCTGTTAGGAACCCGTGAGCCGGGAATCTACGGACAACAGTCGTTCGACGAGTATCTGCCCCTGTTGCAGGCCCGTTATCCTGACCTCGAGATCAGCTATTACCAAAGCAATGTGGAGGGCGAGCTGATCAATAAGATGCAGGAAGTAGGCTTTTCTTTCGATGGAATCGTGCTAAATGCCGGTGCTTACACACATACCAGCGTGGCTTTGCACGACTGTATCCGCTCGTTGAAATGCCCGGTTATCGAGGTTCATATCTCGAATGTGCATCAGCGTGAGCCCTTCCGCCATCAGTCGATGATCTCCAGTGCCTGCAAGGGTGTCATCTGCGGTTTCGGACTCGACAGCTACCGTCTGGCCATTGAGGGGCTGAAAGAGGGAGCAGGCAGTGAGAAATAAGTTAGTTTAGGATGCAGGAGATGAACCTTGACGACTACATCTTAAACCACATCGACCCCGAAGGCGACTATCTATACCGCCTTTGGCGCGCCACCAATATCTATACTATTCATGGGCGCATGGCCAGCGGCCACCTGCAAGGGCGGCTGTTGCGCATGTTGGTGCATATGATCCGGCCCCGTCGCATACTTGAGGTAGGCACCTTCAGTGGCTATTCCGCCATCAGTATGGCCGAGGGATTGGAGGGCGAAGGACACCTGTGGACCTTCGAAATCAACGATGAAATGGAGGATTTTACGCGGAAATGGATTGATGACTCGCCTGTGGCTGACCGCATCACCTTCCTCATCGGCGATGCCATCACCGAGGCTCCCCGACTGGGTCTGCAGTTCGACATGGTGTTTATCGACGGAGACAAGCGCACCTATGTAGAAACTTACGAGATGGCGATGCAACTGCTCACCCGGGGTGGCTTTATCCTGGCTGACAACACCCTGTGGGATGGTCACGTGGTGGACCATCAATACGACAATGACCATCAGACGCAGGGCATTGAGCGCTTTAACGACCATGTGGCAGCCGACCCCCGTGTGGAGAGAGTCATCCTTCCTATGCGTGATGGCCTGACTCTGATACGAAAAAAGTAATAGTTATATCGAAAAGGCTGCACCTGTAGACAGGGCAATCAGAATTCTTCAATTCATTTTCCTGGCCGAAACATTTGGCAGGAAAATGAATTTTTTGTATCTTTGTACACTGGAAGCCTCCTCAGATTCTTTTCTGTTTCCCGCCATGAGGCTGTATGATTAAAAGCACCGATTAGCATTTTTTAAGCCTCTCACTCCAGTGATAGCTTTCTCTCACTCCAGTGATAGCTTTCTCTCACTGCAGTGATAGCAATCTCTCACTACAGTGATAGACTCTGAGAAAGCATTAATTGTACCCTGGGAGATGCTTTTTTGCACCATGAAAAGGCATCAATTGTACTTTTGGAAGGCGTCAATTGCAC